>JBJTGE010000265.1:0-4029 GCA_046093785.1 Spartobacteria bacterium | reverse complement strand
TGATACATCCTCCTTCGCGCTTCGCGACTCCGGCGTGATACATCCTCCTTCGCGCTTCGCGACTCCGGCGTGATACATCCTCCTTCGCGCTTCGCGACTCCGGCGTGATAAAGTGGCGGGCGGAGATTCAGGCGGTGCATTCCTGCAGGAGCACACGGGCTGGGATTCCCAGCCCGTTGTGAAGCGATCGGATCATGCCGAGGCTGAGCGGGCGTTTGTGATTGAGGACTTCTGAGACGCGGTTTTTTCCAGGGAAGTATTTTGCGAGGTCTTTTTGTCGCAGTCCCTCTTGCTCCATGCGGAAGCGGATGGCTTCGATGGGGTCTGGAAAGTCGATGGGGTGGTGCTCCTGCTCATAGCGCTCGACCAGCAACGACCAGAGTTCGAGTTCCTCTTCTTGTTTGGAACCGGGTTTGGCATCCATAAGCGACTCCACCTTGGCCAAGGCGGCGCTGTATTCGGCTTCGGTTTTCAGAATTTTTGGTTTCATAACTTCAGATGGTTGTGGCATCGATTTTGTCATACTGCGCGTGGGTTCCGACAAAACGGATGAAGACGATGCTCCTGTTGTAGTGGATTTTAACGATAAGACGGAAGGTGTTGCCTTTGATGTCGAAAACAACGCGATTTCCGGGAAGTATGTCGGCACTTTGGTAGTGTTTTTTGATGTCTTGCGGTCCGCGCCAATTTGCTGCTTCGGCTTCATGGAACCAAGCTTCAAGCGGCCCTTTGGCGGTGGCGTGCTTTTCATAAAAATCTCGAAGTGTTTTGCGTGCGATGACTCTCATTTCAAGATCGAGGCGTTCGGTGTAAATGGCAAGAAAAAGTTCCCAAAACGGGAACTTTTTCGGCCGGGAGTGGTGCTATCTCGGAGAAGGAGAGGATGCCCATTGTTGTTTCAATAAAGCGGGCAGCTCGATCCGGGCGTCTATCGCGTGAAGGAGACCCGTCTCCACCGACTCTCTCTCGAAGGCCATGCTCTGGGCCACATCGCGAGGCATCGCCTTCCAGCGACGAATGAGTTTCTCTTCTGCTGGAAGCTGCCTCCATCTCTCGATGTTCTCGATCCCAGCCATCGTTCATAGATTGGGGCTCGCGAAGCAAAGGTTCAAGTAGGGCAGAGCAATCGGCCAATGGCGGAGGATGGTCTGAGGCGGCATCGCCGCCGTGACGCATGGCGAGTGGCGGCGTTGCCGCAGATAGCGGAGGAGTGATGGCGGAGGACGGAAGCATGGTTTTTTAGTTTTGGATTTCGAATTGGGGCTCGACTCTCGACTCTGGTCGCTCGACCTGGATACCCCTCGCCTCTCGACGATTGTGGATTTTGGATTTTAAAAGAGGGTGGGAGTTCACAGCGGTTGGCCTCCTTCGTTGAGGATCCCGAGGTAGGAGTCGTAGACGAAAACGCGGTTGCGGCGTTGGCCGGTGAGTTCGCGGGCGATGCCGGCGGCGACGAGGGCTTGCATGGCTTTGCCGGCTGTGGGGAAGGTCATCTGCGCGTGGCGGCAAAGGTGCGCGAGGGTGAGGACAGGGCGTTCGCGCAAGGCGGCGAGGACTCGCAGGGCACTGGCTGCGGAGCGACCGGTCGCAGCGATGCGGCGTATGTCTTCCTCGAAAAGATCGGCGAGCTTGCGGGCGGTTTGGACTGCGCCATGGGCTGTGGTTTCCACGCCTTCCAAAAAGAAATCCACCCAGGCTTCCCAGTCGCCGGTGGTGCGGACGCGGTCGAGCAGGTCGTAATAAACGGAGCGGTGCGCTTTGAGGTAGAGGGAAAGATAGAGTAGCGGCTGGGAGAGCAAGCGGCCGTGGTGCAGGAGCAGGGCGATGAGCAGGCGGCCGAGGCGGCCATTGCCATCGAGAAAGGGGTGGATGGTCTCGAACTGCGCATGGGCGAGCGCGGCTTTGACCAGCACGGGCAGGCCGGTGGTTTCTTCGTGGAGGAAGGCTTCGAGCGCGGCCATGCAGGGCTCGACCTCCGGCGGCGGTGGCGGAACGAAGCGGGCGTTGCCGGGGCGGGTGCCTCCGATCCAATTCTGGCTGCGGCGGAACTCTCCGGGTTGTTTGTCGCTGCCTCGGCCTTTGGACATGAGGATGGCGTGCATTTCACGAAGGAGGCGGTTGGAGAGCGGGAAGCCTTCGCGCAGGCGGGCCATGCCGTGATCCAGGGCTGCGATGTAGTTCGACACCTCGACGACATCATCCAGCGGACTGCCGGGCACTTCTTCCAACTCGAAAAGCAAAAGGTCAGAGAGTGAAGACTGGGTGCCTTCGATTTGCGAAGAAAGGACCGCTTCGCGGCGGACATAGGAATAGAGGAAAAGGTGGGGATTCGGGAGCAGCGTGCTGATACTGTCCAACCGCCCCACAGCCAAGGTGGCCCGCTCCAGCAACAATTGCCGTTGTCCAGTGATTTCAAGGGATGGATTCGGAGGCAGGGCGTCAGGAACGAAGGCGCGGACCGACTCCCCGGCAGTGGTCGTGGTGAAATAGTGGCCTGTGGCGTTCCTAATCATTGCGCGAATCTTTAATAAGAAATTCTCTTATTCAAGATTTGATGTTTTTAATTTAATAATATCACCGTGGATTAAGGATTCATTCGGAGTTTTTTTGGGCTTCGAAATTTCCGAGAACCTGCGGCCTTGGGGAGGAACTCGACGACTTTGGATTTAGAATTCATCGAGGCCGGAGAGGCGGTTTTCTGAACTGGATGGAATAGCCTCGCCGCCGCCATCCGCTGCGGCGCAGAAGCAGCTCCCCAGAAGAATCATCACACCGGCGAGGTAAACCCACATGAGGGCCAGCATGAGCGCCCCCACGGAGCCGTAGATGGCATTGTAGTTCACGATCTTTGCCACATAGGTTCCAAAAAGGCTCTGTCCGGCCTGCAGGGCGATCGCCACAACAAGCGCGGCGATCCACACCTGACGAAAATAAATCCGCCTCCCGGGAGCCAGCATGTAGAGGGCAACCAAGGCATAAAAAACCAGCCCGCCGGCCAGAACATAACGACCCGCCGCATAGAGGAGGGTCATTTCAGCCGGCGTCGGCAAGGGAAGGATGCCCTCAAACCAGACCTGCGCGGCAAGGAGGGTTTTGAGGATCGCCTGCAAAATCGCCGGCACCACCAAACCCAGTCCCAGCGCGCTGGCGACGACGCCCATCATGAGAAGATTTTTCACCGGCAGCTTCCACCAAGGGAGCAAGGTCCTGTGCCAGGCACGGTTCACGCCCTGCACGAGGGCCTGAAAGAACCGCAACGAACTCCACACCAGCACAAGCAAGGAAGCCAACCCCACGCCGCCCCGCGCCCGCTGGAGCGACTCCGACATTTTCCAAACCAAATCCCGCTGACCGTCATCCATCGGAAAAATTTTCTCAGCCGCTGAAATCGCCGAAACCGGATCGACAAACACCGAACCGACCGTCAGCAACAAAGCGAAGAGCGGAAACAACGAAAACAACGCGTAGTAGGCAAACGAAGCCGCCCGTTGCTCCCCCTCGATCTCGCCAAAAAGCGAAACCGCCGCACAAGTCACACGCCATGGCTGTGAGAGGAAGGAAATCACGCAGGAAAAATAACTCCAAGAAATCGAATTTGGACAGAATTAACCGAATCGACAAAGCATGGGGTAAAAGCCGCCCACGGCTCGGATGCACGGCCGCGCGATTTGAAAACTTGGGAGGGCTCATCGTCCTCGCATGACCCATTTTTCAGCTGTGAAGCGGCGTTTCTGCCTTACCCACGGCGCTCATAGAGACGCCGCTACAGAACCCGCGCGGCAGCGCGCTTCGTGCCAATTGGTAGGGACGCCGCGCCGTCGGGGTCCCATTCTTCAGCCGCAAAGCGGCGTTCGGCGTGATGGGAACGGGACGGCGTGGTGGTGGTGCGGTTCAATCTTGGGTCAAAACGGAGGTTGACCCTGCTATGAAGCCGGTTTGGTCAACGATAAAAAAGCATCCCACCGCAGACCTCGTGCTTTTTTAAAGCGCGCGGATTGCGTTCTCTGTTCCCCCCGAATGCCCCCGCGG
>JBJTGE010000264.1:0-6302 GCA_046093785.1 Spartobacteria bacterium | reverse complement strand
ATCGGGGGTTCGAATCCCCCCCCATCCGCCAGAGGATGGTGTTTCGAATCCTTTTCATCAGCTTCCCCTGAGTGTTTTCTTACAAAGAAGTCCTGCGTCTGTTTTCGGTTGTTTTCTTTGATGGAAATCCGTCGTCGCCATCTATAGTTTGCCTGCAATGAACCGTCGGGGGAGCCTCACCAAGCAAGAACCAGCGGCCAATCGCGATGCGTGGGGGCGCTGGCTTTGGCCGGCCTTGATTGTTTCGATTCTGCTGCACCTTCTTTTTTGGAATTGGTCGCGGCATTTTCCGGTGGATCGCATGAGCGAGGAGTTTTACGAAAAGATCGTCCCTCGCACATTTCAGGTTGAAAGGGTGGAAATCGACCCGCGCCTTTTGGAGCCTGAGCGGGAGGAGAACACCAAGACCCGTGTGTCGCCTGTTTCCATTCCTCTGCCTGAGGAGAGTTTCACTTTTGAGAAAAGCGTCTCTCCAGCGCCGGATGCCAAAAGTCCTCCGCGTTTGGACACGGCTATCCTCAATGAGAAGCCGGTCATCGGTGATCCTGTGGCCCCCTCAATGGCAATGCCCAGCTCCCTTCCGATGGCGGCGGATGCACCGCTTGAGGACATGCTCAAGGAAATGCCCGCGTTGAAAAGCGATCCACTGGCAGCCCTTCCTCAGCCGGTCGCTACAGCCGAAGCGGGAAAGAGCCAGCCTGCACAGCCCGCTGACGGGCGCGGATTCACAGACCTTGACGAGCTTCTTGCCCGCACCGGTCCCCTGACGCCCGAGACCGCGCCCATCCTGCTGCCGGGCGATTTGCTTTTTGAATACGACGCCTACCGTCTGCAACCCGGGGCCATTTCCAGCATGCAAAAACTCGGCCAGCTCCTCCTGCGCAATCCCCGCTCGCGTTTTCTCATCGAAGGCCACAGCGACTCGTTCGGGCCGGATGACTATAATCTCCGCCTAAGCGAACTCCGCGCGGAGACCGTGAAAGAATGGTTGATCTCCTCCATGGGCATTCCGGCCGATTCCATCGAAACGCGCGGCTTCGGAGAGTCGCGCCTTGTGGCTCCAGCGACAGGCTCGATCGAAGAACAACAAATCAACCGCCGAGTCGAAATTGTGATCCGTCCGCCCGCACCATGAGTCAGCCGCCTGAGCCGCACACCCTTGAAAAATCCGCTTTGGCACTCTCCAAGAGCGCCCGCGCCGGAAACAGCGATCCGGTCGTCCTCTTTCAAAACTTCCGCAAGGAAGAGGAGGTGCGTCTGCGCGCTTGGCACGACGCCGGGGGTGGGGGACGCGAGATCGCCCGCCAGCGATCTGACATGGTGGATATTCTCTTCCGTGAACTTTTTGAGGATGTCGTGCGCCGCGTCGCAAAAAAATCCCTCGCTGGCCGTCTTTCTGTGGTGGCCTTCGGTGGCTATGGCCGCCGCGAACTCACTCCGATGAGTGATGTGGATATCCTCTTTCTGCAGGACAAAAGCACCATGGACAAAGAGGTGGAGGAGATCATCCGCCAGACGCTCGTCGCCCTATGGGATATCGGCTTCAAGGTCGGGCACGCCACGCGCTCGATCAGAGAGGCTGTGGAAAAATGCAACGAGGATTCCATCACCAAAACTTCGATGCTCGAGTGCCGCCTGCTCGCCGGCGAGCGTGAGATTTTCAATCGCTTCAAAGAGCGGTTCCAGGAGGAGTGCGTGCGCGGACGGACCGATCAATACATCGCATGGCGCCTCGCCAACCAGGCCGAGTTGCGTGGAAAATATGGCCGCACCGTCTTCATGCAGGAGCCGAACATCAAGAGTGGTGCCGGCGGGCTTCGCGATTACCAGAGTCTGCTCTGGATTTCCCAATTCAAGCTGGGCGTCGGCACCACGGCCAAGCTCGTCGAAGCCAAAATCCTTCGCGATGGAGACCGGCGTCGCCTCGAAAAAAGCTACGACTTCATGCTGCGCACCCGCGCCGCCATGCAATACATCAACGGACGCTCGGCAGATGTCTTGACGCTCCAGCTCCAAGGCCGCGTCGCCATTGAATTCAACTACCCCCAGAAAAACATCCTTCGCAAGGTCGAGGCTTTCATGCGTGACTACTACGGCCATGCCAGAACGATTTATTTGCTGACGGAAGACGCACTCCAAAAAATGGAGGCCAGGCCGATCACACGCCCACAGGGCATTTTCAGCCTCTTTGGTGTCCGCCAGAAACCCGAGAAGCTCGACCGTTTTATTATTCGCAATGGCCGCATCGAACCCGAGTCGCGGGATATTTTCAACGACGACCCTTATCGTCTCATGAGGGCCTTCCACCATGCGCAGGTCCGGCAGCTTGAGTTCCATCCCGAGCTTGTGGATCTCATCCGCCGTCGATTGCACCTTATCGATCGCACCTTTCAATATGCTGTTGCCGCGCGGGAGACATTTTTTGCCATTCTGGCCCGGAAGGGCGAGGTCGGGCGCACGCTTCGTCTCATGCACGATCTGGGAGTCCTCGGCCGCTACATCCCGGAGTTCGGCGCGCTGGATTGCCTCGTCCAGCACGAGTTCTACCACCGCTACACGGCGGATGAGCACACGATTGTCTGTATCGAGAAGCTGGACCGCGTTCTCTTTGCCGCCGAAAAAAAACTCGCCGGCTACCGGCAGATTTTTCAGAAGCTTGAGGATCCATCGATCCTCTATCTCGCCATCCTCCTCCATGATGTCGGCAAGGCCGCCAACACGCGTCATCACGAGGAGACCGGTGCGGTGCTCGCCCACAAGGTCGCACGCCGCCTGCAGCTCACGCCCGACCGCCGTCGCATGCTCCTCACGCTCGTGGATTCCCACTATCTGCTCTCCAAAATGTCCCAGAGCCGGAATCTCGAGGACTCCGCCACCATCGAGGAGTTCGGTCGCATCATTCGCAATCGCAAAAATCTGGACGCGCTCATGCTCCTCACCCTCGCCGATGGCATGGGCACGAGTGATCAAAATTGGTCCGACTGGAAAGAGGGGCTTGTTTGGACGCTCTATCGCCGCACCGGTCAATGGCTCGAAGGCGGTGTCGATGCCATGGAGCAGAGTCGCCGCGACCGCCAAGCCCAGAAATCCATGGTTCTCGAGACGCTTGGCGAGGGGTTCCTCGATGAAGCGGACGCACACTTCCAGTTTATGCCGACGCGGTATTTTCAAATGTATGAACCGCTCGAAATCGCCGAGCACATGCGCCTGTTCCGCGAGTTCTTTGAAAACCGCCGCTCCGACAACGACACAGCGCTCTCTCCGGTTTTCAAATGGATTCCGCGCCCGGAGAAGGGCTACACCGAAGTCTGGGTGTGCGGATGGGACCGTCCCCGCCTTCTGGAGCGCATTGCAGGAGCTTTTCTGGCGGTGAGGTTGAACATTCTCAGCGCCGATATTTTCACCCGCACAGACAGCCTAGCCCTCGACATCTTCCGCGTCGCGGGAACGAACCTGATGCCGATCACCAGCCCGCGCGATACTGTGGCCGTGGAGAAGCATCTCGCCGAGGCCCTGCACCACGAGGACTACGACTTTCGTCCGCTGCTTAGCAAGGAGACGCGTCTTCTCACTTACCGGCTCTCGCAGGAGTTCGACCTGCCGACGAGCATCAAAATCGACAACGAGTCGCATCCGGTTTACACGCTCATCGATATTCAAACCCCCGACCGCCTCGGGCTTCTCTACGACCTGTTGCGGGCCATGGGCGACTGCGGGCTTCGCATCGAGATTTCCCGCATCACGACCGAGATGGATGTGGCGATGGACTCCTTCTATGTCTATGGGAAGGATGGCGAGAAAATCACCTCCACTCCCGCCATAAAACATCTTCAAGAGGCCTTGCACCGGGCTGCGGTGAAAAATCCCGAATGACTCCCCGGTTCGCGGCTCTTTTCTGGAGGCAGATCATCCGTCCATGGGCCGCGCATCCGCTTTTGCCGCTGCTCAACATCCTCGGAATAGCCATCGGCGTTGCCGTTTTCCTGTCGATTCAAATGGCGAATCGTGGCGCGCTCGCGAGCTTCCAAAATGCTGTCGGCCTCGTTGCTGGCCGTGCCAATCTCGAAATTCGCGGCGACTTGCCCGAAGGGATTTTTCCATCGGTCGCCAAAACACCCGGCATCACCTCCGCCACGCCTCTTGTCGAAGGGATCGCCACTCTGCCCGATACGCCCGGCGACTACTTGCGCATTCTCGGAGTGGACCCCTTCACGGGTTCCAGCCTGAGAGTTTTTGAACTCCACGATCCAGCCGGTGAGCCGCTTGATTTGGAAATGTGGCTGCGTGAACCGCAGGTCATCGCCCTGCCGCCTGCGCGCGACTTGCCAGATGAATTCCGCGTTCTTGCGGCAGGCCGTTCCATAAATCTGCGCCATGGTTTTGACCTGAAAACAGACGACGCCGCAGTGGCGTCCGATCCGCGCATTGCTGCGATGGATATTGGCTGGGCGCAGCAATTGCTGGATCTGGGCGGTCGCCTCACTTCGATTCAGATTCGCGTCGAAGATCCGCTTGCGATGGATGCCGTGATCGCCGAGCTTCGCAAGCTCGCGCCGCCGGATGCCATCATCGGCCCACCCGCGCGGCGGGGTGCCGAGACCGAGTTGATGCTCGCCGCCTTCCAGCTCAACCTCACCGCCCTCAGCCTCGTCTCCATGGTCGTGGGAGTTTATCTCATCTACAACAGCCTCGCGGCAACCGTCGTCCGCAGGCGTCACGAAATCGGCATCCTCCGGGCAAACGGGGCCACGAAGCTCGAAGTGATGGCGCTATTTCTCGGCGAAGGCCTCTGTTGCGGCCTCCTCGGCACCTCGCTCGGCCTCGTGCTGGCAGGCCCCTTGGCCGGAATTCTCGCCGCCCCCGTGAGTCAGACCGTTTCCTCACTCTATGCCTTGGTGACCATCGAGCGCCCTGTTCTCGCTCCCTCTCAAGTTCTCCTGGCCTTTGCCGTGGGCCTTGGAGCCTCGCTCCTCGCCGCATGGCGTCCGGCAGCCGAGGCCGCAGCCTGCGACCCCGCCCTCGTCCTCCGCCCTGGCTCCCGAGGGGATTCCTTTTCGCACGAATCCCGCCACTGGGGCATCTGGGGAGCCGCAGCGCTCCTTCTCTCCGCCGGGCTCTCCTGGGGTGCGCTCCAAGGGGGAGGAAAATTTCTCGGTTTCGCCTCGGTGGCCCTGCTGATCGCCGGCTTTTCGTTGCTCGTGCCTGCGTCGGTGAATCTCTTCGTCCGCCTTGTTCGAGGCCCGGGCTGGATGATCCGCCTCGCCGCCCAGCACCTCGGCCGCTCCCTGCATCGGAATGCCGTCACTATTGCCGCACTGGCTGTGGCTGTGGCCATGACGGTGAGCGTCTCCGTGATGATCCATTCCTTCCGCGCCAGTGTGACCGCCTGGCTTGGAAACACGCTCGTCGCCGATCTTTTCATCGCCCCTGCCGCCAATGAAATCGCCGGTCTCCAGAGTTTCCTGCCATCCGCCGCCGTCGCATGGGTGCAGCGCGATCCCCGCGTCAAAGAACTCGCCACCTTTCGGGAAATGCCGGTGCCGTGGGATGATAAAACCGCCAATCTCGCCATCATCGCCGGCAGTGCTCGAGGCGAATTGGATTTCGTCGCCGGTCTCCCCGATGCCCGTGCCCTCTTCCATCAACCGGGCATGGTTGCCATTTCCGAAAGCTTTGCCAACCGCCATGGCACGAAGCCCGGAGACACGCTGGAATTTTCCTCACCCAAAGGCCCGGCCACATTTCGCGTTGTCGGCGTCATCAAAGATTTCACGCGCGATAGCGGGCTGGTGATGATCGATCGTCCGAATTTCCGCCAATTCTGGAACGACGAGCGGCTCCACTCCCTTTCGATCAGCCTGCGCGATCCCGCCGACTCGGCTGCATTCGCCGGGGATTTTCGAGCGGCGTTCGGACGAGAGGGGGAATTTTCGATTTATACGAACTCAGACCTGCGCCGGCGCGTGATGGAAATTTTCGACCAAACCTTCGCCGTCACATCCGTTCTGAGAGCCATTGCGGTGGTCGTCGCCATAGCCGGAGTCCTTCTTTCCCTCACCACACTCGTTGTGGAACGCGAGCGCGAAATCGGCATCCTCCGCTCCCAAGGCGCCTCCTGTGCGCAAGTGCGCGGCCTCATCCTCTCCGAAGCCGCCATGATCGGCCTCCTCTCCGCCATCGTCGGCCTCCTCTGCGGCGCTTCCATGGCCATGGTTCTGACCTGGGTCATCAACAAAGCCTTCTTCGGCTGGACCATTGAACTCCGCTACCCACTCGCCGTGCTCCTTTCCACCCCCCTCTGG
>JBJTGE010000263.1:0-15956 GCA_046093785.1 Spartobacteria bacterium | reverse complement strand
CGATGAATCCTCCGCTGGTTCCAGCCGCAAGAGCCAGTTGTAAACGATGAGGCTGTCCGCCGGGATGTTGAGATAGTCAGGCCCCGGCAGGACATTGCGGGAGAGAAAACCGAAGAGCGTTTTTTGCCAGCGGCGCATCTGTTTGTTTGTGCAGGTCACGATCATTTCTTGAGCGAGGATGTGGAAGACCGGCGGCTTCAAGAGGTCCTCTCCGGCTTGCTCGGCGCATTTTTGCAAAATGAGCGGCACATCCGGCTCGTTCATGTAGCCATGCCGCGCGCTCGCTTCCCAAAGGCCGGCTGGGTGTTTTTTGATTGTCACATTCTCCGCTGCGGCGAAGGGATTTCCCCAGCCAGCGTCGAGGAGCAGGACGACCACATTTTCAGGCAGAACACGGGCGCGCCGGTATTGCTCGAGGATGCGCGCCACGGCGAATTCCGGATCGATTTGCCGCATCACATAGACTTGCGTTCCCGCCACGCGTGGAAATTTTTCCGCCTCCATCCTCGCGGCGAGAGCACCAAGTTCCAGCGGATTCGCGAGCAGATGCCCGTGCACCAGCTCGCGGCCTTTACGCCAGACGAGCATGACAGCCGCGACCGCCACCGCCAAGCCCAGCGGCACCACGCCGCCGTCGGCAATCTTTGAAAGGCACGCCCCAAGCAATGGCAAATCCAAACACAACAACCCTGCAAAAACCAACACAGGCCACACCACACCCGCCGAAGGTTCGGCCCGCTTGACCACGAAATAGGCGACGGATGTCACCGCCATCGCACCCGTCACGGCGATTCCATAAGCCCCGGCCAAGGCATCCGCCGTGCGGAATCCCAGCACAAGCATGATGCAGGCGATTCCGAAAAGTGTGTTCAACACCGGAATGTAAATCTGCCCGCGCGTCTCGGCGCTCGTGTGCCTTACAAACAACCTCGGCAGGTATCCGAGGTCCATCGCCTGGCTCGCCAGCGAGAACACGCCACTGATCAATGCCTGCGAGGCAATGATCGTCGCCGCCGTGGCCAATACCACAAGCACCATGCGCCAGTGCCCGGCCGGCACCATGAGGAAAAACAAATTCGTATCGACAGCCGCCGCCGGATATTTCGTCACCAGAGCCGCCTGCCCCAGATAATTCAACGCCAGCGCGGGAAAAACAATGAACCGCCAAGCCGAGATGATCGGGTTGCGCCCAAAGTGCCCGAGGTCCGCGTAGAGCGCCTCCGCACCCGTCACCGCCAGCACCACCGCGCCCACAAGCGCCCACGCACCCCAACCGCCCGACGCCAGAAGCCGCACGCCGTGCCAAGGATTCAAGGCCTGCAAAACCTCGGGGCAAGCCGCGATCTGCACCGCGCCCGTGACGGCCAGAACAAGAAACCACACCAACATCACCGGTCCAAAAATGCCGCCCAGCCGGCTCGTTCCAAATCGCTGCACAAAGAAAAACACCCCCAAAATCCCGACCGCCAACGGCAGCGCATACTGCTCCCACTCCGCATTCACGCTGGCCAAGCCCTCGACCGCACTCAACACCGATACCGCCGGAGTGATCGCCCCGTCGCCGAAGAGCAAAGCCGCGCCGAAGACCAACAAACACGCCAGCCAGCCCCGGCTCGCACGCCCCCTCGGCCTCCCATCAAAAATCCGTGCCATCAAAGCAAAAATCCCGCCCTCGCCGTGATAGTCGGCCCTCATGACCAGCATCACATATTTCACCCACACCACGAGAAAGAGCGTCCACACGACCAGCGACGCAACGCCCACAGCCGACCCCGCCCCAGCCAGCGCGACGGCGATCTGATACGCATACAACGGGCTCGTGCCAATATCCCCGAAGACAACGCCCAGCGCCAAAAGCGCCATTCCCGCCGCACCCGATTTGTTTTTGATCGTGGCTGCGGAATTCATCGCCGTCACCCCTCCGCAAAATCCTCCGCCGTCACGGTCTGCTGCGGTCGCGAGGCCAGCATCCTCGCCTGCTCCACCACGCGCTCCGGCGCTTCGTCGAAACGGTAGCCATGGCAATTCGGACACGAGGTGACCCGCATGGTGACGATGGACTCACACCCCTCGCACACCTTGAAATTTTCAGGCGCGGCGATGATTTTTTCCGCCCTCGCCGCCCGGTCCGCCAGATGATCAGTGCTCGACATTTGCGTATCCGTATCACCGATCTCACCGTCCGCAAAATCCAAATCCACACGATCGCCGCTTGAAAAACCCCGCCATGCATCTACCTTGAGAACCGATGGCGGACGGTCGCTCCCGGCAGGTCGCAAGGCCCGCTTGGAGAGGAAAGTCCGGACACCACAAGGCAGCATGCCGCGTAGAATGCGCGGGAGGCCGGGGCCAAAGTCCCGGTCGACGGAAAGTGTCACAGAGAACATACCGCCCACCCCGGCGCAAGCTGGGCGGCAAGGGTGAAAAGGCGGGGTAAAAGCCCACCGCCCCGAGCGCAAGCAAGGGGGCACGAAAAACCCCATGCGGTGCAAGACAGAACAGGAGGGATCGGGTCGCCTGCCCAACACGCCGCGCAAGCGGCGACACCCTCCGGGTATTGGTCGCAGTCCGCAAGGACCCCGCCCCGCCGCAAGGCGTGGCGCGAGACAAATGACCGTCCAGGCCGTCGGCGCAAGCCGCCCGCTGGACAGAATCCGGCTTACAGCCATCAACCCCTCGGGGGCGCTCCGCAAACACGGCGCGCCCCCGGCCTTTTTTTACTGTTGCTGAGCCTGCTGCTGACTGCCCAACGCCTCCGCCTCCACTAAAACCGCCCCCTTCAGCAAGCGGCAAAATTCCTTCTTCGTCACCCTCTCATGCGGCCCCCGACCGCTCAAGGGATCCGTCAGCGTCTTGTATTGAACCTCCAAGCGCTCCAGCTGCACGATGCGGAAATACTCACTCCCCTTCTGCCAAATCTGATTCTGCTGAAGTTTCATACTCCCGTTATCCGGACCGCCCCGCCAATGCGCCAACCTTTTCTCAAAGAAACCGCCTTTGGTTTTTGGTGCAATTACCGAAGCTCCTCGTTCGCGGTTTCTTTGAAGGTAAAAGCAATGACCATCGAGGTGAGGGACGAAACAAGGACCAAGGCCGCCGGAGCCATCGGGCTGCCGGAAAATTGAACAAGCGCGGTTGCAACAAGCGGAGTCGTTCCGCCCAATACACCCGCCGCGACATTGTAGGAAATACCCAGGCCGCTGGTGCGCAAATGGGATGGAAATTGTTCGGCAAGCCAGACCTGATAAGGCGCAAAGCCCATTGCCAGAAAAAACGAGAAGATGCCCATCACAAGGAAATCCACCGCCCCATTCCCTCGCGCAAGCGCTGCGAACATCGGAAACGCAAAAACCACGCTCGCAATCAAGGAGATCAGAACCAGTTTTTTGCGACCAAAGAAATCCGCCAGAAAACCGGAGAGCGGCGTGAAAACAAAGAACACCGAGATCGCAAATGTTTGCACAAGGTGCGCGTTTTTTTGATCCAGATATTTCTCGGTAACCAGAAAGGAAGAGAGAAAAACAGCCGACAAATAAAACGCCACTGCCGACCCCCAACCCAACAAAGCCCCACGGAAAATCAACCCCGGATGCTCCCGCACCACCCGCACGAAGGGCGAGGATTTTTGATGAACTTCTGCAACCGGGGCATCCGCAGGCAGCACCCTTCGCAAGACCGCGATGACGACTCCCATCGGCAGCGACAACAAAAAGGGAATGCGCCAGGCCCACTCAAGGATTTGCTCGTTGGTGAAAAGCGCAAAAAGAAGGTTCCCCGTTCCGGATCCGAGAAGAATTCCCCCCGTGGCACTCATCGCCGCCCAACTGCCTTGGAAAGCCCGTCGACTCTGAGGCGCATTCTCGATCGTATATGAAAGCGAGGCGGTAAACTCCCCGCCAACAGAAAGCCCCTGGAAGAGTCGAAAAATCGCGAACAACACAGGCGCAAGCACCCCGATCATCCCATAAGTCGGCAGGCACCCCACAGCAAATGTGGCCAGAGCCATCACAAGCGCCGAAATCAACAAAGCCCGCCGCCGACCAAATCGATCCCCGATATGACCAAATAATGACCCACCCGCCACCCGCGCCACATAGCCAGCCGCAAAAACACCGTAAACCGAAAGAAGCCCCACAAAAGCATCCCCATCCGGAAAAAACAACCTGCCAAGCGTAGCCGCAAGAACACCATACAACCCAAAATCATACCACTCCATCAGGTTCCCCGAAATCCCTGCAAAAAGCGGCAAGGGACGCAATCGACTTCCGCCCATAAACTAGGGGTCAGTGTTCATTTTCTTTCATTTTCTCCGAGACAAACCGCCTCAAATCCTCTGAAACCTTCTCCTCAAGCCGCGATAAATCCATGCGGTGAATGACCCTGCTCACATTAGCCGAGTTTTTCATGCCCAAATGCTCGGCGATCCACGCCTGCGAAACCGTTGTCTTTTTCCACAGTAGCACTGCAAGCAAGACCTTGCGCGGTTCCGTGCAACGATACCCGGCCAACGCGTCCTTGGAGATTTTTGCCAAGCGCAATCCTTCTTCCAGCAGAGCCAGCGCGCTTTGCTCCCCGTGAGCCTTCCTTTCGAGGCTTGCATCATAGCCGCGCGCCTTGCGTTTTCGCCCGATCGCCACCTCGCCGCGCTTCATCAACTTCTCGGCGAACGCCTGTTTTCCCCAATACCAGCCTCGCCGCAAGTGACTTCCCCGCTTGTCGGCATCCGCATCCACCACCACAAATCCACTCCGCTCACGCTCCTCAGCCGCACGCTTGTCCAGGCGCTCGACCATTTTTTGCCGACCCTCCGCCGTGTCGTCCACCCCCATCGTCGCCAGCCCTGCTTCCGCCGCCAACCACTTTGCCCTCTGATACGGCATCAAAGCATACCCGCCCGCCAGGCTACTCCACGGATAATCCAAAACACTCTGCCCCCGAGTTACATCCACCAGACCTGCGCGACTCGGATTCAAGTGAATGTAATCCCAGAGCGTTTCGTAATAGTAGGGGCTCTCCCCATCGACCACGACCGCCTTGTAACGATCTCCAAACAACCGCCCCCATTCGCGATGCCGCACATTGAATCGCCGCGTCACCGTGTTTTGCAGCCATTTCATGCCCTCCACCAAATTCGCCTCAGGCGTCTGGATAAAAAGATGGTAATGATTGTCCATCAACACCCAAGCGTGCACCTTCCAACCCGTTTTTTCGCAAACATCAGCAAGACATTGCAAAAAAAACCGCCTGTCGTGGTCATCCACAAAAATCGCCGCCTTCCGGTTCCCTCGAGCCATCACATGGTAAAAAGCCCCTTCAAACTCCAATCGAATACTTCGCGCCATGGCAGGACTCCAGCAGAGGAAAATGACCTGCGCAATCTAAAAATGAAAGAAAATGAACACTGACCCCTAGTTTGATAAGCCTGTATCTTTGTGCACTGACGCTGTGTTGAGGCCTTCCGGCGACCGCTACAAAGCCGACCGCTCCTTTCCGCTCAAAGCCGCGCAAGCTGATCCGCACATTCAACAAACGCACCGCCCGACACCTGCCGCGCATCTTTTTCATTTCCAGCACCGCCGCTGCTTTCTAAAAAATCCCCCCAATCCCGCATGAAGCGCTCCACAAAAAAACACGCCGCCCCGGAACTTCCTCCCGTGAGTGATTGGCGAACCTCCGACCAAGACGAAATTCTCAAGCGCCGCATCCGCGCCCGCGAGGAAACCTTCCGGATCGAAAACCTCGACCCCGTCGAGCCGGTTTTTTCAAACTTCGAAATCCATTCCGCGAGCGGGATGTCCTACCGCGCCGAAATCCGCGACATCGCCACCGCGCAATTTTCCTGCACCTGCACGGATTTCCGCATCAATAGTCTGGGCACCTGCAAGCATATCGAAGCACTCCTCCTCCAACTCGCCCGTCGCCACCGCGCAGCATTCGCCGCCGCCAAGCGCCTGCCGTCCCCGCGCATAGACCTTGTCCCCCACGCCGAATCCAGCCGCCTCCGGATCGAACGCAATCTCGACAAACTCCCCGCCCGCATCCGCTGCCTCTTTGATTCCGAAGGCTTCCAAATCTCCGACCTCGACCCCGAATCCCTCCACGAAAAACTCCTAAAAAATCCCGCCCACGGGCTGCGCATTTCGCAGGATGCCGAGGCTTGGCTCGCCCACCGCGCCCGCGAGCGCGATTGCGTGCTCACCCGCCGCGACTACGAGATCGGCGTCCGCGACGGCCGCCATCCCGAGCAGGTCACACTCCATCCGCTTTTTCCCTATCAGCGCGAAGGCATGCTCCACCTTGCCTTTCGCGAGAGAGCCCTCCTTGCCGACGAAATGGGCCTCGGCAAGACCATTCAAGCCATCGCCGCCTGCGCGCTTCTCCACTCCCTCGGCAAGGCCCACCGCGTCCTCGTCGTCACACCGGCCTCCCTCAAAACGGAATGGGAGGAACAGATCAAAAAATTCACCACCCTCCCGCTGCGCCTCGTCTTCGGTGGCCGCTCCGCCCGCGCCGCGCTTTACCGCGCCGCCGCCCCTGCCTTTTTCACCATCGCAAACTACGAGCAAATCGTTACCGACTCGCTCGAGATCAACACCCATCTGCGTCCGGATATCGTCGTTCTTGACGAAGCCCAGCGCATCAAGAACTGGCCGACCAAGACAGCCCAAGCCGTCAAACGCCTCCAGAGCCGCTACGCTTTCGTCCTCACCGGCACACCCATCGAAAACCGCATCGACGAACTCCGCTCCCTCGTCGACTTTCTGGACCCCGCGCTTCTCGGCCCGCTCTTCCGCTTCAACCGCGAATATTACGAACTCGACGAGCGCGGCCGTCCATCGGGCTACAAAAACCTCGCCCGGCTCCGTGAACGCGTCCGCCCCGTTCTCCTCCGCCGCCGCAAGCGCGATGTCGAAACCGAACTCCCCGACCGCTCGGACCGCAACCACTTCGTCCGCCTCACCAAGCCCATGCAGGATGAATACGACGAGCACAAAGCCACCGTGACCCGCCTCATCCAGAGAGCCAAAACCCGCCCGCTCACGCCCAGCGAGCAGGATATCCTGATGATCTCGCTCAACTGCATGCGAATGGTCTGCGACTCGCCCTGCCTCATCAAAAAAAATCCCTCCCGCGACTGTCCGAAGCTGGAGGAACTCGCCGGCATCCTCGACGAACTCCTCTCGGACCCGGATGTCAAAATCATCGTCTTTTCCGAGTGGACCGGCATGCTTGAGTTCGTCCGTGAACTCGCGAAAAAACTCGGCGTCCACTTCGCCTGGCACACCGGCTCCGTCCCGCAACAACGCCGCCGCGCCGAGATTCTCGCCTTCCGCAACGACCCCGCCTGCCGCCTCTTCCTCAGCACCGATTCGGGCGGCGTGGGACTCAATCTCCAGAACGCCAGCGTCGTCATCAACTGCGACCTCCCTTGGAATCCCGCCAAGCTCGAGCAGCGCATCGCCCGCGCCTGGCGCAAAGGACAACTCCGCCCCGTCACCGTCGTCAACCTCGTCGCCGAGCACACCATCGAACACGCCATGCTCGGCTCCCTCGCCGCAAAGACCGGCCTCTCCGAAGGCGTCCTCGACGGCGCCGACCTCTCCAACATCAAACTCAAAAACGGCCGCGACTCGCTCCTCAAGCGACTCGAGCAAATTCTCGCGCCCACAGATTCACAAAAAGCCGCGCCGCCCGCACCCGTCACCGACCCCGCCGCGCATTTTGCCAACCGGGCCCGTGAAACGCTTGGCATGCGCCTCCAGCATTGCGAGGAGACCTGGATTCCCGGCCAAGACACGCCGATTCTCCTCGCCGTCGTAGACAAAATCGACCCGGCATCCACAGAGAAAATCCAAGCCCTCTGCCGCGAAAACCCCTGGCCGGGCACCTCCCAGCCCGCCCTCCAAATCCTCGACGCCTCGACTTGGGATGCCCTGAAAAATCTCGCCGCCGCCGGCATGATCACCATCCAAAGCCGCGCCGCCCGCCCGCTCATCTCCGCTGCGGGCGAACCCCTCCGCCCGCCTCTCACCCCCGAGCAACTCGCCCGCATCGCCACACTCCGCGCCCTTGCCGCAAAAAAACACCGCGCCGCCGAAGCCCTTACCGCTGCCGATCTCCCCGAAGAAGCCGAGCCGCTCCTCGCCGCAGCCCGCGAAGCCGAAGCCCAGGCCCTCGCCATCGAGTCCGGCCAAGCCTGATCCCTTCCCATGGCCCTCCGCCTCTGCACCGAGATACTCCACGGCGAACTCGAGAACCGCCACCCGGGCCGCACCACCGGCATTCTCCATCTCGTCGACCACAAGGAACCCCTCACTCTTGACCTCGTTGGCAACCCTTGGCGCGACCTCGCAGGACATCGTGTCGTTTTCAAAAATCCCAACCCCGGTCCCGCCCGCGAAGCCATTTCCAGACTCGTTCCTCAACAAACCGGCTGCGTCGGCGACATCACCGCCTCACGCAAAGTCAAAGTCCTCGACTGCCCTCTCGAGGCACTTCCAGCCCTCCACAGGGAAAAACGCCCCATTCCCCACCACTGGGCGAATTCTCTTTATCTCGAATGGTTCGGCGACACGAACGGACGCATCGTTGTCGAGGCCACTGGATTCGAGATTTCCATCGACCCCGAGCCCGCTTGGACCATGACGCCCGAGGACGAGACCGCACAGCATGAGGCCAACCGCTCCGCCATGCTCGATTTCGCCAACTCGCTCGGCGCCGCCTTTGCCGACGGCCTCGTGCAGCTCCCCGCCATCGACGAATCCGACGACGAGCCGCAGAGCCGACTCGAAGCCGAGGCCGACTCGGAAGCCGCCCGAATGAATCTTCTCCTCGACCGCATCCAGGCACGAATGCTCCGTGAGGATGCCGATCCCGGGGACTTCGACGAAATCTGGGACGAGGAGCGCGAAAGGCTCCGCATCGAGCGCGGCGAACCAGAACCCCCGCCACTCACGCCCGAGCAGGAGGCCACCATGGACGCCCGCATCGACGAGCTGAACGCCCTCGCCAACGAGGCCATCCACGACCAAGCAGAGAATCCATCCCTCGGTGAATCCGAGGACCATCCCCTTGTCGAAAAAGCCCGCGATCTCGCCATCTCCATGCACCACGCCGCCGAAGCCGCCGGCTGGATTCCTGAAGGCTCGCCGCCGGAGCATCCCCTGAATGAAGCCTGGTCCTGCATCGCCACGGCATCCTCCAAACTCGCCGGCGCCCTCAACATCCACGATCCCGAAGACTGGCCTCCGGAGCCACTCTTCGCCGGACACGCCCTCCACCGCCTCAAGACGGCCCGGCGCTTCCTCCGCGACGCCCTGCTCGCCATTGAGACCGCCGCAGCCGACCATCTCGCTCCTGCCGAATGGACCGACTCCGTCGCAAACGCCCTCACCTCCGAAATCCTCCCCCAACTCGAGCACCTCATCACCGAAGTCCGCCTCATCCTCAACACCGCCGACCAACATCCCGAGTTCAACGACGAAGACCTTCCATGAAGCCGCCCTCTGACTCCGACGCCATCCTCGTCTTCCCCAGCCAAGGGGAGGGCGACTGCGCCCACTGCGCCGCCCCGCTCCAACAAAGCACTTTCGTCACTTTCAAAAACAACGCCATCGCCTGCGTGAAATGCGGGGGATTGGAAAACCTCGCGTTCCTTCCCTCCGGCAACACCGCGCTCACACGCCGCGCCAACGCGCTTTCCGCCGTCAAGTATGTCGTCCTGAAATTCAGCCGCGCGCGGAAACGCTACGAGCGCCAGGGCATACTTGCCCACCCCGAAATTCTCGACCAATCCCGCCGCGAATGCGAAGCCGACGAAGCCGCTCGCGAGACCAAGCGCCAGGCCTCCGCTGGCCGCCGGGAAAAACAGGACGCCACACACCTCGCCGCCTTCGCCGCCCGCATCCGCGAGTTTTATCCCTCCGCCCCGGACGGCGTGGAACACGAAATCGCCGCCCATGCCTGCCGCAAATACAGCGGCCGCGTCGGCCGTGCCGCCTTCGCGAAGGAACTCGCGCCCGAATCCATCCACCTCGCCGTCCGCGCCCACATCCGCCACCACCACACCTCCTACGATCGCCTCATGTCCAGCGGCGCCGACCGCACCGATGCCCGCGTCCTTGTCGCCGCCCGCATCGAAGAAGCAACCCGCCGCTGGCTCAGAGGCCGGGGTCGTCCTTGAGAGGCAATGGCGGCCTTGCCGCGCAACTGGGTCAGCGACGGCCTCCGGCTCGTAGCCTACGCCTCGGAGAGCGCGCCGACCCTACCTTGGAGGAACGGGCGCGCTGCCGCGCGAAACTGTAGCGGCTGTCTGTGACTGCCGGGGCGGTTCTGCTCGGGTTGTGCAAAATGTCAGAACTCAGTTTTGCGGCCTTTACTCGAAGCCGGATGGAGCGGGATTGTTGGCTGCGAGGCGGGTGGGGGTTTGAGGTTCGGTGTATTGGATTTCCACGAGGTCGATGCGGAGGGCGGTGCCGTCGGCGTTGAATTCGGGGCGGTGGCCGGGATCGAAGTAGACGGGCATGTCTTTTTGCAGCGGGAGGATTTCGAGGCGGAGTTCGCCGGAGGCGAGTTCGGCGGCGTGGCGGCGGAGGCCGGTTTCGAAGGTGGAGCCGTTGTAGAAGTCGTCATTGAGCAGGCGGCCGTTGAGCGTGAGGCGGGCGACATCGCCCGTGTAGCGGATGCGGAGGATGGGGTTGGATGCCATGTCGAGGCCGGCGGGGAGTTTCACCTTCCAGACGGCGGCGGACTGGAAGCCATTTTTCCCCGGCGAGACGGGCAGGGCGAATTCGGGATCTTGGGACTTCCAGGAGCGGAGGGTTTTCGGGTTTTCGAGGAGTTCCAACTCGACGGGAATCGAGCGCACTGTTGGTTCGGCGTCGAAGGCGAGGCTGCCGTCCTGCGTCTTTGCTGCAAGGGCCAGCGAGTCGGCTTCGGTGAGAAGGATGATGCGAACTTCGCGTCCGTTTTTTCCCGACACCCGGATGGCGGGGCTGCGGCTGGCCCTGACGCCGCTGAAGACGAGCGGCTCGCGGCGTAGCGGGGCTTGGATGGTCGCGGGATCGAAAGCGAACTCGGCGTTCATGCCGGGAACTTCGGCGAAGACGGCCGTGAGACCGCCATCGGGATCGAGTGTGCGGCGGATCGGCTGGGCGGTGGCGTAGATAAGTTTCACGCCGTTGAGGTCGAGGTGGAAGGGCCAGTGGAAAAAGGAATCCGCTGGAATCGTGACGGGCTTGCTTGGAATGGTGAGGCTACCGCCGGGGAGGTCGATGCGGAATTGGGTGTGGGGCTTGCCCGGCATGTGTTCGAGCCGCTGGTAGTTGTTCACGAAGAGAAATCCGGATTGACCGTTCGAGCGCACGCTCCAGCGCAGGTTCGCAGGATTCGAGAAGTCCATTTCCTCGCGCGCGGGGAGGAAGGCGGGCATGCGGGCGAGGTCGGCTCCGAAGTCCTCGACAAAAAAATTCAAGCGCCGCAGCCAGTGGTAGTGCGGCCGGATTTGACCATATTGTCCGATGGGGGCTTGGAAATCGTAGGATCTGACAGGGGTGTCGAAGACATCGCCGATTTCGTTCGATTTGTGCAGCGAGGTGAGGCGTCCCTCGGGATTCTCTCCCCCGTGATACATGTAATAGCCGATGCCCGCGCAGCCGCTTCCCACTTGGCAGAGCGCGAGGGATGCGACATCGCGGGGCTCGACTTTGTTTCGCCGGTGGTAGGAGACGAACATGCCGCCGCCGGTCTCGGCTGTGAGGAAGGGATATTGCGCTCGGCTCGACTCGTCCTCCCCGCCGCGCACGGTGTTGACATCACTCGCGATCGATTCGTCGATGCGCTGCTTGCGGAAGATGTAGTTGTAAAGAAGGCTCTCGGATTTTTCAACTGTGCCCTCCCAAGCGGCATCGGGATAGGCACCGTAGAAAGGAATCATCTCGCCCGCCGGCAGGGAATCCTCCATGCGGGGCCAACCGGTTTTGGTGAAAAGCGGCACATCCATCCCGGTCTCAAGCGCGAGATTTTTCAAGCCGAGCAGATAGCGCGAGGGGCCTGAATACTCGTTGTCGAGTTGGATGGCGACGACGGGGCCTCCATCCTTCCAGAGCAATCCACGCATTTGCTCGCCGATATGAGCGTAGAGGCGCCGGACGGCGTCGTCATAGTCCGGATGCTCGGGGCGCAAGCCCCAGCGGGCCGGGGGCGCCCAGCGTGTGCTGTTTTGAATCCAGTCGGGGAAGCCGCCGTAGCGCACTTCGCCGTTGCACCACGGGCCGGCGCGCACGATGGCGAGCAGACCGACCTCGCGGCATGTCTCGAGAAAGGCGCGCAGGTCTTTTTGTCCCTCCCAATCCCACTCACCTTCGACCTCCTCGTGGTGGTTCCAGAAAACATAAGTCGAAACGATATGGATGCCGCCGGCTTTCATTTTCTCCAGCGCCTCGCGCCACTCGGCGCGAGGGTATCTGGAAAAGTGGATTTCGCCCATGACGGGGAACCAGGGCTTGCCATTGAAAAGCAGGCTCTGGCTGTCGATCGAGATTTCATCCCCCGCCGGATTTTGCGTGGTGCCGAGTTTGAAGTAGCCTGAAAGCGGAGGTGCGGGGGTGTGGACTGTGACCGTGTGGATGTCGACCTCCAACGGGGTGGTCAATGTGAGAGTCATGCTGATTCCCGCATATGAGACCGATTTGAAAACATTCGTTATCATGGCACGGACCTCCGGAATGTGTTGTGGGGGGTTGAGTGAAGTGGGGCTCTATGGGCTCATGTTGATCTTTTCGTGAACGGCTGGGGTTGGGTGAAGAGGGAGGCGTGGGGTGGGGTGTTTTGCCTACATGATTGGACAAAGCCGTGAGGGATTTGTTCAAACGGGGGGCGAGAAAAATTAACCAGAATCGAAAAGGTGGGGCCTTTGGGATAAAGCAGCCATAGGTTGGCCCGGAGGGCGAGCCGAGCGGCAGCTCTTTTCGAGATGCAAAGGCGGCTCACGCCGCAAAAATCGGACGGCGACGGCGCGCCTTCCCTACCTTGGGGGAACGAGGCGCGCTGCCGCGCGGGAGGGATGGCGCGGGAGCGCCTCGTGAATTTTTGGTAGGGACGCCGCGCCGTCGGGGTCCCAAGTCTCAGGCGCGAAGACGCCGTTTCTGGATGCAAAGGCGGCTCACGCCGCGCAAATCGGACGGCGACGGCGCGCCTTCCCTACCTGGGGGAACGAGGCGCGCTGCCGCGCGGAGGGTGGCGCGGGAGCGCCTCGTGAAGTTTTGGTAGGGACGCCGCGCCGTCGGGGTCCCAAGCTTCAGGTGCAAAGATACCGTTTCTGGATACAAAGGCGGCTCCCGCCGCAAAAATCGGACGGCGACGGCGCGCCTTCCCTACCTGCGGCGCAAACGAGCGCGCTAACGCGCGAGCGGTGCGGAAGCACCCTCGTGAATTTTTGGTAGGGACGCCGCGCCGTCGGGGTCCCAAGCTTCAGGTGCGAAGACAGCGTTTCTGGATGCAAAGGCGGCTCCCGCCGCAAAAATCGGACGGCGACGGCCTCCGGCTCGTCGCCTAGGCCTCGGAGAGCGCGCCTTCCCTACCTTGGCGCAAACGAGCGCGCTGACGCGCGGGCGGTGCGGAAGCACCCTCGTGAATTTTTGGTAGGGACGCCGCGCCGTCGGGGTCCCAAGCTTCAGCTGCGAAGACACCGTTTCTGGAATGCAAAGGCGGCTCCGCCGCAAAAATCGGACGGCGACGGCCTCCGGCTCGTCGCCTACGCCTCGGAGAGCGCGCCTTCCCTACCTGCGGGGGAACGAGCACGAATGCGCCTGAGGGCAAAATCGAGCGGCAGGCTTTGAAAACTTGCCGATTGTGAATTGGCGGGATACCGCTTTGGCACATGGACACAACTTCTCCACTGCACAAATGAAGGGCGTGATTTTTGATTGGGATGGCGTGGTGATTGATTCCTCCGCGCAACATGAGCGCTCGTGGGAAATCCTCTCACAGGAAATTTCGAAGCCTCTGCCTGAGGGGCATTTCAAACTCGGCTTCGGAAAAAAGAATCAAGTGATCATTCCGGAGATTCTTCAGTGGGCCTCGGATGCGGAGGGAGTCCAGAAGTTGGCGGATCGGAAAGAAGAAATCTACCGCCAACTCGTGAAGGAATCCGGCGTGCACATCCTTCCCGGCGCGAGAGAGCTGCTTGCCGCCTTGCGCGAGGAGGGAATTCCTGCAGCTGTGGGATCTTCCACGCCCAGGGGAAATCTCCATGCGATTTTCGCGGCGACCGGTTTGGATGAGTATTTCCAAGCAGTGGTCTGCGGGGATGATGTGACGAATGGCAAACCCGCTCCGGATGTCTTCCTGCTGGCCGCCGAAAAACTCGCGCTTCCTGCAGGCGACTGCCTCGTCATCGAGGACGCCCATGCGGGCATCGAAGCCGCCCAGCGCGCAGGAATGCGCGTGCTGGCCGTGGCCACAACAAATCCGCTCGCAGACCTGCGTATGGCAACCGATGCGGTGGAATCCCTCGCAGGAGTGACTCCAGCGCGACTGGCGGATGTTTTTAAGCTCGCTCAGTCATCGTAGCCAAGCCTCCTGCGCCACTTTTCAGGGTCTTGGGAGCAATGAAATACGGAGTAAATGACGAGACCTTCAGGAGTCGTTTCGTAAAAAATTTCAAACGGAAAACGCCGAATGAGTGCCCTCCGAAAATCATCCAATGCGCACGGAAATAGTCTTGGATTTCTTAATCCCGATTTCAGCATTTAAACCAGTAGACACTGATACCAAAATATTTACAAGAATTCGTGAATTCACGTATTGGGTGACATTTCAAAATTTATAAACTCCTACTTATCAGTGTTCATCAGAGTTCATCAGTGGTTGTATTGCCGTTTTTAGGTTAATACCAGCAGGAGGCATGCTTCACTACAGCGTAGGAAGTCTTCACCGAGTCCAGACTCCCGATCCTCATACCAATCGTAGGCCTCGGCGACATCATCCGCCGCATCGGGAGTGAAGATAACTTTTTCACAGGCTGCTAGGAGCGCGCTCGTTGTTTGACATCAGTCCACACGATCCCTGAAGCAGGATTTTGCGCGTATCGCTCCTTGCGGCGACGAAGCTCGTTGCGCTTTGAGTCGGAAACAGGATCGGGATTACCTTCTGCAATCAAGCTATCCCAAATGTCTTCGACAAGCTGAAGGCGCTCGGCCCGACCCAGTTTGAAGATCGGCGCGAATTCGGTGTTCATGGGACTAAAATGGAGAAACTGAAGGCGTATTTCAAGCCAGAGTCGAAAGACTCCGATTCTCCATCCGACAAGACAATGTTTACTTCGGCCCTTTCGATTTCTTCGGAAACTTCTGCTTCGATCCGGATTTGTAGTCTTTTTTCGAATCCTGAACGGGAGCCAGTGAGATTTGAATGTCACCGGCATTTGTTTCGATGAGGCGTGGGCCGTCGCGGAGGACATCCAGGAATTGCTGGGGCACTTGGGCGAAGGATTGGCCGGGCAGGATGTCGATGATGCCCACGGAGCGGACGGGGAGTCCGAGCGAGTCTTCGAGGAGGCCGATGATGTCGCGGGGCGAGATGCGGGTCTCGCGACCGGCGCTGATTCTCACCCATTGCATGCCGCGCGAGGCGGGGCGGAGGTTCGGCGAGGAATCCTGAAAATGCTCGGCGCGGGTGGGCGCGGCTTTTTTGCGGGGTTCTTCGATTTCTTTTTCGGGTGCGGTTTCGGGACCCGCGAGAAGTTCGAAGAGGGCGGCGGCGATGTCGGTCGAGTTGTAGCCTTCCCCGAGCAAACGGTCGGTGAGAGCCATGGAGAGGTTGCCGCGATCGAGCACTTCGCGCACTTTTTGAACCATGGCCTCGGCGCGGCGCTCCTCGACCTCGCCGGCGGTGGGAATTTTTCCGCGCAGGATTTTCGTGCGGGTGTAGCGCTCGATGTGCTGGAGTTTGTAGAT
>JBJTGE010000262.1:0-2889 GCA_046093785.1 Spartobacteria bacterium | reverse complement strand
CGAGTAGGGATTTTTTGCGAGGCAGGAATTGTAGTAGCGCGCCTCGTGGGAGACTTCCTGCCCGACCCAGTCGGGGATTTTGACCGGCTGGTCTTCGCGTTCCAGTTCGATCTCGGCGACCATGAGGCCTTCGTTTTCGGCATGGAAAATATCCACCTCCCACTTCATGCCGTCGTGGCGCACGATATAGCGGGTTTTGTCGATGAGGGGCCGCTCGCAGAGGGACAGCATGAGCTCCGCATCGCGCACCGGGATGTCGTATTGAAGTTCCAGGCGGGTGATGCCCTCGCGGGCGCCTTTCACGGTGACGGTCGCCCGCTCGCCAGCGATGCGGACGCGCACGCTCTTGCGGGGGTCGGAGCAAAGGTAACCCTGCGAGAGCCGCTTGGGCGAGCCTTCCACCAAGGAACGCCAGCTATCGTTGACGATGAGAAATTTTCGTTCGATTTCCAAAGGTTCGGCGCCGGGTGTGATCATCCCGCTTGGATATCTTTTTCCAGCGTGCTTGGCGAATGCTTTGCCGCGCCAGCAAGGCGGATTTGGGATTGCCCGCTCCGGAGAAGCGATTCAATCTTCCCTTCACCTTACCGATGCATCTGTCCATCTTTCTACTCCTTTCACTGGCCCTGTCGACCGCATGGGGACAAGTCTCGGCGCCGTTGCCTGAGGAATCAACGAAGGCGGCCATCGAGGCTGTGCTGGCTGATTTCGATGCACAGAAACCCGATGCCGCTCTCGCAAAGCTGGAGGTCATGGAGAAGCAACTTCCCGACGACCCGCTTGTCCTGAATCTGATTGGTTCCGCCTACAGCAAGAAAAAAGATTACCTTGCCGCCGAGACCTACTTTCGGAAGGCCGTCAAAAAATCCCCGAACTTTTTTCCAGCTATCTTCAACATCGGGGAGATTTACTTTCTTCAAAAAAAATACGCCGAGGCCCGCGAGCATTTCCAAGCCATGAGGGGATCGGATGCGAGGCACGAGTTGCTGCAGTTCAAACTCGTCCTTTGCGATCTGGCGCTGAATGAAACCGAACGCGCCAAAAAAGTGATGGATGCCATCAAGTATCCGGGCAACTCCCCAGCCTGGTATTACGCCCACGCCGCCTACGAGAACAAGATGGGCAACAATAAAAAGGCCCGCGAATATGTCGCCGGCGCACAATACATCTTCGGACCGAAGACCTCGCTCTTTGATGAAAGCTTCGAAGCGGCAGGCATCTCACTCAAATAATCTCCCACCCACCCGCACACTCTTGTCGAATTTTTTCACAACCTCAACCGACCTATGAAAACCCCACCCCGACCTCTTCGATCACGCCTGAGCGGTGAAAAGAGGCTCAATCCGCCTGATGTCCTGCTCCACGAGAAAGCCCGTGTGCTTGTCACCGGAGCCGGCGGATTCATTGGCAGCGCTCTTGTCCACGCCCTCAACGAGCGCGGCATCACGCAGGTCATTGTCACCGACTGCCTCGGCGAGGATGAGAAATGGAGGAATCTTCTGCCTTTGAAATTCGAGGACTATGTGCCGGCGGACGAGTTTTTGGACGGGATCGAAGAGGACGCGGATCACTTTGGACGCTTCTCGGCGGTGTTCCATCTGGGTGCCTGCTCCGCCACGACCGTCACGGATTCGGATTTCGTTCTGAAAAACAACTACGCCTACACGAAGTCCCTGTGCCGGTGGGCGCTCTTCTCCGGCGCCCGCTTTGTTTACGCCTCCTCCGCTGCGACCTATGGCGACGGCAGCGCGGGCATGGATGACAAAACAGAAGACCTCTCGCGTTTCCGACCCCTCAACCTCTACGGCTACTCGAAGCACCTCTTCGACCTCCACGCCTCCCGTGAGGAAATCCTCCCGGACATCATTGGCATCAAGTATTTCAATGTATTTGGCCCCAATGAATACCACAAAGGCGACATGCGCAGCCTCGTGTGCAAGGCATTTGATGAAATTCAGCAAACTGGCCGCATCCGCCTCTTCAAAAGCTACAAGCCGGAATACCCGGACGGCGGCCAGATGCGCGACTTCGTGTATGTGAAGGACGCCGTCGAAATGACACTCCACCTCGCCGAAAATGAAGACGCCGGCGGCCTCTACAACATCGGCTCCGGCGTGGCCCGCACATGGATCGACCTCGCGAACGCTCTCTTCGCGGCACTTGGAAAAACTTCCAACATCGAGTTTTTCGATATGCCCGAGACCATTCGCCACCAATACCAATACCACACCTGCGCGGACATCTCGAAGCTCCGTGCCACCGGCTACACCAAGCCCACCACCTCGCTCGAAAACGCCGTGCGCGACTATGCCGTCAACTACCTCCTGCCAAGAAAGCGGCTCGGCGAATAGTCTTCCCTCCCCTCCCCGCTACGCCTGCCAGCGTTGCACGAACTGCTGCCGCTGGCCGGGGTTTGTGAAACTCACGGACTCCGACATCAGCGCAATCTCCCATTTTCTCGAAATGCCGGAAGTCGAATTCATCCAGGAATACACCCGACTCCGGCCCCGCCGCGATGGACTCGCACTCACCGACCAACCCGATGGCGCCTGCATCTTCCTCGAAGGCCGCGACTGCCGCATCCAGCCCGTGAAGCCCCTCCAGTGCGGTGGATTTCCCAACGAATGGAATTTCCCCGGCTGGCGCGAGGTCTGCGAGGCGATTGAGGTTCCGGTGACATGAGAGTGTGAGGAAAACGCGATGGTTGCGGATGGGCGGTTTTTTTGGCGGGGTGGTGTCGGGCGTGTGGTTCGGTTGGTGTCCGAGGGGATTTTTGGGTCAAGCCGGAGGTCGACCCTCAAAGGGTTTACGCGCTACCGCGCGGGTCATACCAAAGTCTCCAAGGTTGTAGATTTTCGAGGGCACTTATGTAGGTCAGGCGTCTCGCCT
>JBJTGE010000261.1:0-14335 GCA_046093785.1 Spartobacteria bacterium | reverse complement strand
TTACATCAAAGGCCAACCCGCCACCAAAGCAGGAGCGCCCGTTTCGCCGGATGCGGAAATCACCCTCGCCGCACGGGACAAGTATGTCGGCCGGGGCGGCTTCAAGCTCGAGGCCGCGCTGGATCATTTTTCCATCGATCCCGCCGGTCTGGTTTGTGTCGATATCGGAGCATCCACGGGCGGCTTCACCGATTGCCTGCTCCAACGCGGTGCCGCCTGCGTGCATGCGGTGGATGTCGGGCACTCGCAGCTCCACTGGCGCCTGCGGGCGGATTCGCGTGTTCTCTGCCGGGAAGGCTTCAATGCCCGCTTCCTCGAGCCCGGCGATCTTTCGCCTCCTCCCGTGCTGGCAGTGGGGGACGTGAGTTTCATTTCCCTCACGGCCATTCTGCCTGCGGTCTTCAAGATTTTGCCGGAGGGCTCGGACGCCGTTTTTCTCATCAAGCCGCAATTCGAAGCTCCAAAAGGCTCGCTGCCTCCGGGGGGCGTGGTTCGCGAGGAGGCCGTGCGCCTGGCCTGCATTGAAAAAATCCGCAACTTCGTCGAGCAATCGGGTCAACAGTGGCTCGGCCTCATTCCGTCACCCATCACGGGACACGATGGAAACATCGAGTATCTGGCCCACCTCAAGCGTGCGGGCGATCCTCTGCGTCCAAATTAGAAATTGAAGTTGAAACTCGTGTCGAAGCGCGTCTGGAGTTCCTCGTTGTTGGCTTGTCCCGTCGAAACTTGAAAGGTGTTCTGCCAAGCCCACCACTCGCGGATGCGCCAGTAGAGCGAGGCATTGGCCAGCCAGTAGGAGGCCGGGCCTTCCACCGGGTTGTCCAATTTCTGGCTGGTGAGAGAGACATACTCCGATTGTTCGTAACCGGCGGAGAGCGAGAGATTGATGCCTCTGAACAACTGCTGGGCCACCGTGCCTAACACACCACGAGTGATGTTATACTGGTCGGGTGAGAGGCTGGAGAAGCCCTGGTTCTGATAAACAGAAAGCGAGAGGCGGGTCTTCTCTCGCATATCCCATCCTGCCACCAAGCTGAAATTCGGCCGGATATCCGCGCCTTGCATGCCGAACTTGGCTTTGAAGTAGGTCTTCTCGGTGGGCGTGTAATTGATCCCTGCTGTGTAAACCGGTCGCACGCCAACGTATTCGGGGTCGGGAATGTCTTGATCCAGCACATAGCCCACACCGCCTCCCGCGTCCACCGAGAGCTTGGGCGCGAGTTGGTAAGTCAGCATGAGCATGGCATCGAAATACCGCCGCCCTTCCACAATGCCGCCGCTGAAATCCTGCAAATCCTGACCCGCACTCAAAATGAATCGAACATTCGTTTTCGGCGTCACCAGATAATCGGCAAACAGGCTGGCAGAGGCCGAGAGGCTGTTGCTTTCAGGTTGTGGGGTTTCACCCGGCGCCACCTGCGCATCCGCCGTGTTTGAGTAGCTCGCGGAAACGGCGCCGCCTACGCTGAATTCCTCCCGAATGATGTAGCGCACCGAGAGGCCGCCGGACGCCGAGCTCTGCCAGTTGTTGGCTCCTGCGACGGGGTCGTAGCCGGTTCCCGAGGAGGCGCTGATGTTCAGATTCACCGCGAGGCGGCTTGTGTTGTATCCGATGTCGATTCCGCCGGTCATGGCAAGCGGGTTGCGCTGCGCGCCGGTTCCAGCGGCGGTGTAGTCCTGATTGAAATAGTATCTGTAGCCTGCGGAGTATCTCGCCGCGACATTCCAGACGCCCACTTCACGCTCGTAAAGAATAGTCGCGGTGGGTGCCGCAAAAAAGCTGTTGTTGTCATTGAAATCCGTGTTCGTGCCGACCGAGTTTTGCGAGGAGTATTCCCAGCCAGTGATGAGCCCGAGTTGGAAATCCAAGGGCCCGAATCGAAGTCTGCGACGAAGATTTTCCGCCATGCGGTCCATCGATTCGCTGAAACCCTGCTGCGGCGGTTCTTCTCCCGGAACGGATTCACCCACCTGCTCTCCGGTCTCATCCTCCAATCCCCCGTTCGCTTCAAAATACTGCGGAGTCACTTCACGGTCCTCCTGCGGTCCTTCCCATCGGGAGCGGAATTCAGCCTCCCGGACGGTGAGCACTGTTTGCGCCATGGAAACACACGGGGCGCAAAGCAAAAGGGCAAGCGGGAAGAGGATTTTCCACACTTTCATCGATCGATCGCAAGACCGGCCCAATGTCTGAACGAGGCTATGCATCAGCAAAGTTATTCACAATCACTCGCTGCGAGTTCGATAGGTGATTTTGAAATGTGACAAATCATTTCGGGGAGAATTGTTTTTTAGGTTTCTGTGATGATTAACTTTTGAACCGCGCGAATCATACATTTTTGAGGCATTGAGTCGATTATACTTTGGTTAAAATGCAATCGGCCTGCATGAAATGGCTTATGGGGTGGATTTTTTCAAGAACCTTTCGTGTGGAGGGACGGTAGTGTTGGCGCTACTTGAGACCGAGGCGCTCTGTCATGAGCACGAGTTGGGCGAGCGAGTCCGCACCCATCTTGGTCATCACTCGACCACGGTGGACTTTGATGGTTTGTTCAACGACTCCCAGATTCGATGCGATCTGTTTGTTTGGAAGTCCCTTGACAACATGCAATAAAACTTCTTTTTCCCGCGTGCTGAGTTCGTTGTGTCTTTGCCTCCACTCTTTGATTTCCGCCTTCGCTTCCAACATGCTGTGGGATTTTTCGAGGGCGGTCCGGATCACGGCCAGAAGCTCACTGTCCTTCACAGGCTTGGTTAAAAAATCGACGGCACCGGCCTTGATGGCGCGCACGCTCATCGGAATATCTCCGTTTCCTGTGATGAAAACAACGGCGAGGGCGGAGTCCGCTTGAACGAGTTGGTGTTGCAATTCCATGCCCGACATTCCGGGCATCGATTGATCGAGGAGGATACAGCCTGCTCCCTCCTTGTCGGCCGAGGATAAAAATTTCACCGCGCTGTCGTAGGCTTGCACGGCGAATCCCTCGGCTTTGAGGAGTCGGCCCATCGCTTTCAGGAGTGCGGGTTCGTCATCGACGAGGAATACAGTCTCGTTTGTCTTCATAGATTTTCAGGAACAACAGGGAGTTGGAAATGGAATGTCGCGCCGTGGGTTTTATTGGCCTCGGCCCAGAGGTTGCCGCCGTGGGCGCGGATGATTGTCTGGCAGATCGTCAAGCCAAGGCCCAAGCCATTCGGCTTCGTTGTGTGGAAGGCCTCGAAAATTTTCCCGGTCGGCTCCGCCAGTCCATGGCCATTGTCGCGCACGGAAAATCTGAGCCACTCCCCTTCGTTCACGCAGGTGAGCGACAGGTTTTTTTCCCTCGATCCATTGTCCTCCATCGCCTCGCACGCGTTTTTGACAAGGTTCAGAAGGACCTGCTCGACCGGGATGCGATCCGCTTGGATGAGGGGGAGTTTCTTGGAATGGCGTCTGGTCACTTGAATGCCGGCCGCTTTCAAATCCGGCTGGGCCATGGAAAGAACCTGGTCGAAAAGTGCGGGTGGGGAAACGGTTTCCAAGGCCGGCTTGCCTTGGCGGAGGATCGACCGCAGGCGCTTGATGACATCCGCCGCCCGGATATCCGCGCTCACGATGTCGTCGAGGATTTCGCACAACTCCTTCAGGTCGGGATTGTCGCGGGCGACCAGTCGCTGCGCGGCTTGTGCATTGCTGAGAATGATGGCGAGCGGTTGGTTGATCTCATGCGCCAGGGAACTCGACAACTCGCTCACGGAGGCCACGCGGGCTATGTGCGCCATCTGTTCGCGTTGCTTTTCGGCCTCGGCCGCCAAGGCGCGCTGGGAGCTGATATCGATGCCGATTCCCACCAGATGGGGATCTCCGGCGACCTCCACCGGGACCATGCGGAAGAAGTGCCTTGCCGTGCGTCCATCCCTGCGGGCCAGGTCGAACTCGACTTCATGCCCTCCCTTTTCCAGAGCCGTTTTGCGGGCCTCTATCAACATCTCCCTCTCCGCCTCCACACAGAAATCCTCCGCCTTCATCCGCGAGGTTTCGTCATTGGAAAATCCGGTGACGCGTTCGTGCTGCGAGTTCCATCGCACCATGCTTCCATCCGCCGCCTGCAGATAAAGCATGCCGGGGGCGCTTTCAAAAATGGCATCCGTGATTTTTCTCTCGCCGAGAAGTTCCGACTCCCTCGCTTTGAGAGCCTTTGCCAGCTTGGCCGAGCGCAGCATGTCCTCGCTCAATTCGATTCCCATCACGATCAGAATGCCGGCGAAAAAAAGACTCGCGACAATCGGCATATCCATCGAAGTCCACAGGGCCATCATCATCTGGATCGAGAGGGCCAACACAAAAAACACGGCGCTCAACCCCAAGCGAATCGCTCCCGGGCGGTGCTCCTTGCGGGCGCTTCGAAAGGTGGCATCCATAATGTAGGCGGCCAGCACGAGGTGGCTGATCTGTCCCAGCATCGAAAGAGGACTCGGCAGGCCTTCGACCACAGTGATCTCTGAACCGAGAAAGTGGATGCGCGAAAGACTCTCGACACTTGAGTAGTAAATATTCGGCGAAAAAATCCAGTAGGACAGCATGCTCGCAGTCCGAAGCCCAATGGCTGTCCATTCCAGCCACCTCCTTCCCGAGGCGAGGTAGAAATGGATGAACCCAACCAGCGAGATGGTGACGGCCCAGCGCAGGAGGTTATACCATTGTAAAACATTCAGGTAGGCGTGCAGGTCCGTGACATGCATCGACAACAGTTCGCATCCCGCCATGCCGGCGGTGGCCACGGCCATGATGCAAAACATGAGGCTCTCGAGCCGTTTCGGTTGGCGAATCCAGACGAAGCCGGGAATGCCGGCCAGCGTGAGCGAGGCGGCTGCGGTCATCGACCAAATGATGGTGACCCAGTTCACTTGCCGAGGCGGGATTTCACGACGCGACGCGCCTCGGCGATCAAGAGGCTGCAGGCATCGGTGCAGAGGAGAGGGATTTCTTTTTCGCGGGCGGGGACCTGCGGATGCTCCGCGCCGGAGGGGATCGGCCACTGAATGCAGCGGAGGCAGCCCGGCTTGCAGAGGCTGTCGACTATTCCTTGGGCCTCTTCGTCGGTGATCAAGCCCGTGACGCGATACATGCCGGTCTGGCGGTTCACCGCGTCGCGGAGCGGCGTGGCAACGGTTTCACCTCTCAACAACGCGCGCCAATTCGCCAGCGCGGCGGGATAGAGTAAATCCAAGGCCAGATGCAGGTCTGCGAGCGAAGCCAATTTCAAAAACCAACCACGCTTCAGGTTGGGTCCAGTTTTGAGCGGTCGATACGCGCCGGCATCATCGTGGAGTGCGATGGTGGCGGCATCATGCGGGTTGTCGAAAATTTCCAAATCCCCGCGCCCCGTGTCCCCGGCGTGGTGGATGAAAAATCCCGCGCCGTCCGCTTGAAAGATGGCTTGGCCGATTTTGTGGTATCCCTCGCCGATGGCCGCAGCGAGCAGATCGCGGAGGGTGGAGGCGGATGTGAGAGTCGATGGATAATTCACAGGATGCGGCGAGATTGCCTTGTGGCGATTTGCTATTCAAGCCGTCTTCGGTGCAAAAACAAAACAGCCGGGTCCTTGCGAACCCGGCTGAGTTGTTCAGTTTTGGCTTTGGGCCAGAGTGGCTGGACTTAGTAGTCCATGCCGCCCATTCCACCCATGCCGCCGCCCGGAGGCATGGCGGGAGCTTTTTCCTTCTCGGGAATCTCGGAGATGAGAGCTTCCGTGGTGAGGAGGAGACCGCTGATGGATGCGGCGTTTTGAAGCGCGCTGCGGGTCACTTTGGCTGGGTCAACGACGCCGGCCTTGATGAGGTCCACATACTCGCCGGTGGCGACATTGTAGCCTTCGGAGCCGGAGCGTTTCTTGACTTCCTGCACGATGAGCGCGCCTTCCTGGCCGGCGTTGTCGGCGAGGGTGCGGAGCGGTTGCTCGATGGCGCGGCGGATGATGCCTGCACCGATCGCTTCGTCGCCCGAGAGCTTGAGGCTGTCGAGGGCGGACTGGGCGCGGATGAGAGCGACGCCGCCGCCGGGGACGATGCCTTCTTCCACCGCTGCGCGGGTGGCGTGGAGGGCGTCTTCGACGCGGGCTTTCTTCTCTTTCATCTCGGTCTCGGTGGCTGCGCCGACATTGATGACGGCGACGCCGCCTGCGAGCTTGGCGAGGCGCTCTTGGAGCTTCTCACGATCGTAGTCGCTGGTGGTCTCTTCGATCTGGCGGCGGATTTGACCCACGCGGCCTTGGATGTCGGAGCCGGAGCCTTCGCCTTCGATGATGGTGGTGTTTTCCTTGTCCACCACGATGCGCTTGGCGCGGCCGAGGTCCTCGAGTGTGAGGCTCTCCAGCTTGATGCCGAGGTCGTCCGTGATGAGGCGTCCGCCTGTGAGGACGGCGATGTCTTCGAGCATGGCTTTGCGGCGGTCGCCGAAGCCTGGAGCCTTGACGGCGCAGACTTGGAGCGTGCCACGGAGCTTGTTGACCACGAGGGTCGCGAGGGCTTCGCCTTCGACATCTTCCGCAATGATGAGGAAGGGTTTGCCGGTTTTGGCGATCTTCTCGAGGATCGGCAGCAGGTCTTTGAGGCTGCTGATTTTTTTCTCGTGGATGAGGATGTAGGCGCCTTCGAGGGAAGCCTCGAGGCTCTCGGCGCTCGTCACGAAGTAGGGCGAGAGGTAGCCTTTGTCGAACTGCATGCCCTCAACGACATCGAGGGTGGTTTCGATCGACTTGGCTTCTTCAACCGTGATCGTGCCGTCCTTGCCGACTTTGTCCATCGCATCGGCAATGATTTGGCCGATGGTGGTGTCCCAGTTGGCCGAAACAGTGGCAACCTGGGCGATCTCGGAGCTGTCTTTCACCTTCTTCGCGATCTTCGCGAGCTCGGCTGTGATGGCTTCCACGGCTTTGTCGATGCCGCGCTTGAGGTTGGTCGGGTTGGCACCGGCGGTGACATTCTTGAGGCCTTCGCGATAGATCGCTTCGGCGAGAACGGTCGCTGTGGTTGTGCCGTCGCCAGCGGTGTCGCTGGTTTTGCTGGAGACCTCGCGAATGAGCTGTGCGCCCATGTTTTCGTAGGCGTCTTCAAGCTCGACTTCCTTGGCGACAGTCACGCCGTCCTTGGTGATGGTCGGGCTGCCGAATTTTTTGTCGAGGATGACGTTGCGTCCTGATGGCCCGAGGGTTGCTTTGACGGCGCGTGCGAGTTTCTCGACACCACGAAGGAGCGCGTGGCGTGCTGCTTCGTCGAATAGGAGTTGTTTTGCTGCCATGTGATGAGTTTTTAAGTTTTAAGGATTAAGTTTTAAGTTGTGATTAGCCGATGATGCCGAGGATGTCGTCTTCACGCATGATGGTGTAGGACTCGCCTTCGACTTTGACTTCTGTGCCGCCGTATTTGGAAACGAGGACTTTGTCGCCGACTTTCACGGTGAATTCGACGAGCTCGCCGTCGTCATCGCGTTTGCCGGTGCCGAGGGCCACGACTTGGGCTTCCTGTGGTTTCTCTTTTGCGGAGTCGGGAATGATGATCCCGCCTTTGCTGATTTCCTTCTCTTCGAGCGGCTTCACGAGCACGCGGTCTCCGAGAGGTTTGATGTTTGGGTTTGCCATGTGTTTATGTGTCGTTTTGTTGGTTTTGTTTTTAACAGGCTCCGGCTCTGTGCGAGCCGGAGTGGGTTGTTAAAGTGGTTGGAATTATTTCTTCTTGTCTTCGTCGAGGACTTCGAATTCGGCGTCGACGACATCGTCCTTCTTCGCCTGAGGCTCGCTGGCGGCTTCGCCTTCCTGTTCGGGAGCCGGGCCGGCTGAGGCTGCGGCGGCTTTGTAGGCTGCCGTGGTGACTTCCTGGAATTTGGTTTGCAGGTCGTCGTAGGCGGACTTGATGGCATCGGAGTCGCTGCCTTTGAGGGCTTCGCGGACTTTTTCGATGGCGTCTTCGACCGATTTCTTCGAGGCGCCGTCCACTTTGTCGCCGAGTTCCTTGAGTTGTTTCTCGCACTGGTAGGCGAGGTTGTCGGCGTTGTTGCGGATTTCGATGGTCTCCTTGGCCTTGCGGTCGTCTTCGGCGTGCGCCTCGGCTTCCTTCTGCATTTTGTCGACCTCTTCTTTCGAGAGACCGCTGGAACCGGTGATGGAGATTTTCTGCTCCTTGCCGCTGCCGAGGTCTTTCGCGGAGACATTGAGAATGCCGTTCGCGTCGATATCAAAGGTCACTTCAATCTGAGGAACGCCGCGCGGGGCTGGCGGGATGCCGTCGAGATGGAATGTGCCGAGATTTTTGTTGTCACGGCTGAGCGGGCGCTCGCCTTGCAGAACCTTGATTTCCACACCGGGCTGGTTGTCGGCATAGGTGGAAAACACATTCGATTTTTTGGTCGGGATCGTCGTGTTGCGAGGGATCATCGGTGTGGCGATGCCGCCGGCGGTTTCGATGGCCAAGGTGAGGGGAGTCACATCCAAGAGGAGGACATCCTTCACATCACCTTTGAGCACGCCGCCTTGAATGGCTGCGCCGATGGCCACGACCTCGTCGGGGTTCACGCCCTTGTGGGGCTCCTTGCCGATAAGTTCGCGGGCGGTCTCGATGACCTTTGGCATGCGTGTCATGCCGCCGACGAGGACGAGTTCGTTCACATCATTTTTGGTCCATTTGGCGTCGCCCAAGCAGTCCTTCACGGGCTTGAGCGTGCGCTCGAAGAGGTCGTCGGTGAGTTGCTCGAGCTTCGCACGGGTCAGCTTTTTCTGAATGTGCTTCGGCCCGGTGGCATCGGCTGTGATGAAGGGCAGATTGAGCTCGTATTCCTGCGTGGAGGAGAGGGCGATCTTGGCTTTTTCGCCTTCTTCTTTGATGCGCTGGACGGCGTCGGGTTGCTTGGAGAGATCGATGCCGGAGTCGTTTTTAAACTCGGCAATTATCCAGTCCATGTTGCGGTTGTCCCAGTCGTCACCACCGAGGTGGGTGTCGCCATTGGTGGCGCGGACTTCGAAGACGCCGTCGCCGATTTCCAGTGCGGAAATGTCGAAGGTTCCACCGCCGAGGTCATAGACGGCGATTTTTTCGTCTTTCATCTTGTCGAGTCCATAGGCCAGCGAGGCGGCCGTGGGCTCGTTGATGATGCGCTTCACATCGAGACCGGCGATCTTTCCGGCGTCCTTCGTGGCGTTGCGCTGTGAGTCGTTGAAATACGCGGGAACAGTGATGACTGCTTCTGTGATTTTCTCACCCAGCTTGGCTTCGGCGTCCGCTTTGAGCTTGGCCAATATCATCGCCGAGATTTCCTGAGGCGAGAAGCTTTTTGGCTTTCCGTCGATCTCGACTTGGATGTGTGCGTCGCCATTGGCGGCTTTGACGAGTTTGTAGGGAACGCGGTGTTCCTCGCTGCGAACCTCATCATACTTGCTGCCCATGAAACGCTTCACCGAAAATATCGTGTTCGCGGGGTTTGTGATCGCCTGACGCTTGGCGGCTTGGCCGACGAGGCGCTCGCCGGATTTTGTGAAGGCGACGACAGATGGTGTGGTGCGTGCGCCCTCGGAGTTTTCCAGCACGACGGGCTCACCGGCTTCCATCACCGACATGCAGGAGTTTGTGGTTCCTAAATCAATTCCTAAAATTTTTCCCATAGAGTTGAATGTTGCGGCCTGCATTCAAGCAATTCGCGGGCCTGCCAAGATGGGATGTTATAAAAAATTCAAGGAGTGGTGTTTACTATAATACTTGAACTTTTTGGAGTCATTCAAAAAGCGACATAATGGCTCAATTATGCATTCCAAAGCGCCAAGTGTGACACAAGAAATGGCACAGCCAAGCGATCAGATCGGCTTGATCCGAACGAGTTCGTTTTTGCCGCCACACTGGGGGCATTTTTGGATGCGGGCGTCGAGATCGGCTTTGTATTGGAAGGCGCAGACGGGGCATTGCGTCCAAGAGCGGAACCGGCGCGCTTCGCGGCGTCGTCGGCCGATTTCGAAGCAAATCCATGTGAAGAGGATTCCCGCGAGAAAAATGAAAAGCGCCGTGAAAACCAGCCAAGGCAGGGGCATGCGGATCATGGTTCGGTGGCGGGGGGCGTGCCGAAATGGAGGTTCACGAATCCCCAAGCCAGAGGGATGTTTTCGGCCGGGGCGAAGCGAAGGGATTTGAGGATTTGGAGGGCTTGGAGATCCAGGTCCACATTGCCAGAGGATCGGGATGGCAGGATGTGGGCGACCGTGCCATCCGGGCGAATGCCCATAAAAAACGAGGCGGACTCAAGCGAGTCGGCAACGGCGCTTCCCGGGCGCAGAATTTCGGACGGTGGCTCTGGCAGGCGCTGAGCCAGATCTGGTGTGGCTGTGAGGCTGTTTGATTCTTGACGGATCGAGGGCGCGGTTCGCTGGCGTGGAGGTTTTGAAATGGCGACAGGAAGCGCGGCGGGAGAAGCGTCGCCGTCCGTTTTCCTGCGCGGTGGCATGTTCAGGAGGGCCGTTCTTGCCGATGCGTATTGGGGATTGTAAACGGCGATGGATTCCGGGAAGGAACCACCGTGGCGGGGAGCAAAGAGCGAGGGGTCGTTCGAGGCCAGAGTGGTCTCGAGTTGGGTGAGTGCGGGATTGTTTTCGCCCAGAAAATAAACGCGTGCGGGGCGGATTCCATCGGGTTTCACCGGGGGATTTGCCACCGAGAACAGAAAAAAAATTCCTCCATGTGCGAGGGCGGCCAAGACAAGCATGGCCGGAAGAAGGAGGCGGATGCGGTGGCGGTGAGGCCACTTGAAAAGCAGCGCGGCGGCGTTCACTTTTCCTCCGAAGTGGCAATGACCGTCGGGTAGCCGAGGATGAGGGAGATGTTCATCACAGCGGCAAGCTTTTCAAATGGCGCGTGGCGGTCGGTCTTGATAATCAGCGTGTGATTTCTTCCCGTGCGGGCTTTGAGCTTGTCACGAAGCTCCTCCAGGGTGGTCTCTTCATTCTCGAAATACACGGAGGAGAGTGGTGCCGCGACGATGCTGATGATGAGCGGATTCCGTTGCGGGGCGAGCAGGAAGGGCGAGTCCGGCACCGAGACGCCCACGCCCGGCTGCAAAAGGAAGGAGGTGCTCAGGACGATGAAGAAAATCAAGGCCAGCACGACATCGAGGGATGGTGCGATGAAAAGGAGGGCGGGATGCAGGCTTGGCGAGCGTTGGAGTTTCACGCTTGGTCGTTGGATGGGGCGCGGAGGATTTCGAGCATCTCGATGCCCGCGCGCTCGATGTCGTGCATGGCATTGTTCACTCTGGCGGAGAGATAGCTGTGGGCCACAAATGCCGGCAAAGCCACTGTGAGAGCGGCAGCGGAGGTGAGCAGGCTTTCATAGACGCCGCCTGCGATTTCAGCCGCCGTGGCATAGCCGCCGTGGGTGGTGATTTGCTGAAACGCCGTCAACAAGCCGAGGATCGTTCCAAGCAAGCCAATAAGCGGAGTGGCATAGGCAATGGTGGAAAGCAGCGCCAGATTGCGCTCCAGCCTTGGAACTTCGAGTTGCCCGGCCTCCTGCGCGATGTCGCGCAGCTCCGCACGCGGCGCGTCATGTCGCAGCAACATGGCGTGCAGCACGCGCGGCACCGGGCCGGGGGATGCCGCACACTCCTGGATCGCCTCGGCGTAGTTTTTATTTTTGATGAGATTTGCCAAGCCCCGCAGGAAATCCCCCGTCAGGATCGATGCGCGGTGAAAGTAAATGATGCGCTCCAGAAAGACCCCGAGGCCGGTGACGCTGCAGGCGAGGATGAGCCACATGAGGGGGCCGCCCTTTTGCACAAGTTCCATCATAGTGGCGTTGGTCTTTAAATGATGCGCCGCCCGGCGGCAATGGCATTCAGCCTTCCGTTGTGGACGAGGGGAGGGCCAGCGGGGCGCGGGTGAGTTCCGTGAGGGCCGCAGTCATCTTTTCCCGCACGCCCGGAACGAAGCCCCGGTCGCCGTGAAAGACGAGCATGGCGAGGTGTTCTTTTTGGAAAATGCTCAGCGGACCTCTTGCGGTGTGGAGCGTGACGGTGGGGATTTCTCCAATGCCCATGCCCGCCGAGGCGTCGTGCATGGCCTGCAGCATGGCAGCGGCATTCGAGCTCAGGGAGACGATGTCGAGTCCCTCGGGAGTGTTGTGCGAGGCCACGACATGGTTGCCGGATGTCAGAACGCAGGACTGAATGCCCGGCAGCCCGCCGCAGAGTTCCACAACGCGGCCGGTGTTGAGATTTTCATCCGTCATGAAAAGCGCCTGCAATGCGTGCTGGTCGGGAATTACCGGTTCCGCTGCCGCCGAGGCCTGTGGAGGTTCCGGCGCGAGAGGCTTGAGCGTGAGAAAAGTCGTTTCCGTCACGCGCTGGAAGGTGGGCAGATTGCTGATGATCTCCGCGAGCCTGCGCGGCGGGGGCTCGCTCTCCGCTTCTGCAGCGGCTTCGAGAGGCTCCACCGCCGGTTCCTCGATTTCAGTTTGCGGCTCTTCAGGCTGCGCGAGAATTTTTCCCAGATGCGACGACGCTGAGGGAATCTCGTCCCGAAACAAAAAATCGTCCGGCTCCGGAGGCGTGGAATCTTTCGTTTCCAGAAGCCCGTAGCCTGTCGCGATGCGGTGGGCAGGCAGGCGGAGCACTCCGCGCGAGGGCTCGATCAGATCCGGTCGAAGCTCTGCCAGCATCCTCAGCGAGAGCGTGGGGACAATGTGTGCGAGGATGTGAGCGGCTGGCACCTCGACCGTTTCATCCTTTGCAATCGGCTGCAGAAGCCGCTCCCGGGGCAGCAGGTCCTCGATGTCGGCAAGCCTCAGGCGCAGCGTTTGAGGAGCCGCGCTGCGATAGACGGCGGACTCTGCTACGAGGGATTGTGGCGCTGCGGACATTTCTTTGTGTTTGTCGAATCGGTCTGTAAAGGCTATCCAGCAGGGCTCATTTAGCAATCCTGTGGAATTCGATTTCAAATTCACCGCCGACGGGTTGATTCCCGTGATCGTCCAAGAAGCCTCCGGCACCGAGCGCCCGACCGGCCGCGTGCTCATGTTCGCCTGGATGAACCGCGAATCCCTCGCCATGACCCTCGAGAAGGGCCTCATGACCTACTGGAGCCGCTCCCGCAGCAAACTCTGGCTCAAAGGCGAATCCAGCGGCCACACCCAACGCGTCGTCCGCTGGTTCGTGGACTGCGACAAGGATGTCCTCCTCTTCGAAGTCGAACAAGAAACCGGCGCCTGCCACACCGGCTACGAAAGCTGCTTCTTCCAGGAAATGGACCGCTCCGCCCAACCTTTGCCCGTCCGAGAGGAAAAAATGTTCGACGACGGCAAGGTCTATCAAAAGTAGGCTTCAGCTTTACCCCTCAAACATTTTCAGCAGCGCTGGCACGCAAATGCTGTCTCGGTCGTAGCGCTCGGCGATGAGTTTTCGGGCGTTCGCGCGCAGAAAATCAAAGCGCCTCGGCTCGGAGAGAGCCTCGCAGACCCGGTTGGCAAGACCTGGGATGTCGAAGAAATCCACAAGCAGGCCGTTTTTTCCATCCTCTATGAATTCCGTGACGGGTGGTGTGTTCGAGCCGATGACCACGCAGCCGGCGGACATGGCCTCGAGCATCGACCATGAGACAAAGTAGGGGTAAGTCAGGTAAACATGGGCTCGCGAGAGTTGGAGCACCCGCAGGTGGGCCTGAAAAGGCAGTTTGCCGAGGAAGTGCACTCGCGAGAGGTCTAAGCGTGCACCCACCTCTTTGAGCAGTCTTTGTCGCCAGCTCATGCCGTCGGTGGGACGATTGCCATACGAGGTGTCGTTCTCCATCCCTGTGATCAAAACCCGCGCCTTTGGCCGCCGGGAGAGGATTTCCGGCAGGGCACGCATGAAAATGTGAAAGCCGCGGTAGGGTTCCATGTTGCGGTTCACAAAAGTTAAAATCTCATCTCCCGCCCGCACTTGGGTGCCATCGGGCAAGGTCGCTTGGGCTTGGGAATCCGGGCAAATGGTCTTTGTATCGACTCCCTCGTGCTGAATCCATAGGTCGCTTTTGAGATTCGGTGGAAACAGCGACGTCTGCCAGCGCGTCGGCGTCCACCGCACGTCGCAGTCCTCCCATGCCAAAAGCGAGGTGGCATTTTTCATTCGCACCTCAAGGAGATTGTCGAGGTTCATCGGGAACTCCCGGTCGAAGCCGATATCCGCGCCACGCGGGCGGTAATAGTATTCGAAGTAACCCGATATCCGCGCCTCTGGAAACGCCTCGCGCAGGAAAAGCGTGTCGCCCCAGCCGGTGTGGGCGGCAATGACATCCGGCCGATAGCCTTCCTTTTTCAGCGCCAGACAGAGCCGCAGCACCGCCTG
>JBJTGE010000260.1:0-2655 GCA_046093785.1 Spartobacteria bacterium | reverse complement strand
CCTCCAGCCTTCGCCCGCCTACGAGCACCGCACACAGCTCACGCACCAAAACGAATTGCGCCGCCGCATTTTTTCGTGACTCCGCCACAAACCCCGCGCTGCCGCGCGGATTTGGAGGGTCAACCTCCGGCTTGACCCAAGCCTGAAGCGCCTCCGTCCCCGCAGCGCCTGTTCCCCACAACGCCGCGCTCCGCCCACGCCGCTTCGCGGCTGAAAAATGGGTCATGCGAGGACGATGACCCTCCCAGAATCACGAAGCGCGCTGCCGCGCGGAAGAGGGGACCACGGTCGTCTCGACCGTGACAAGACCTGGAGGGACGACCTCCGTGTCGTCCCAAATTTCAGCCGCGAAGCGGCGTTTCCCTATCAGTGCGAATCGAAATCGATCAAAAAACCCCTCCGCAAGCCAGTGAGCTTGGCCGCGTCTTCAAGCCTGCTCGATGGCCAGAACCTCGGCCAACTTGACTTCATGCCCGTTTTGCACGGATTGGGTTGCCAGCCGGAGCAGCGCCACGCCGCGCTCCGGCGAGGATTTTTCCCACAGCGATGCAATGGCCATGAGGGCGCGAATCCTGATCCTTACGGGATCGTAGGCGGGAATGCGGGAGTGCGAGGGGGTTTCAAAGACCTGGTGAAGATACGCCACTCCTTTGCGCAAGTCCCCGAAGGCGATCTGTGCTTGTCCTTTGAGCAGGAGCAACTCCGGATGCCATTGCGCTTCGTTATGGGCCGGTTGCAGGGCGCGGATTTCCTCAAATCTTTTCAACTCCGCAAGACAAGTGGCGCGTCGGACCAGCGAGGATTCGTGGAGCGGTTCGCCGGGGAGAGTGGTCTGTGAACATTGAATGTAGACGGCAAGGGCCTCGGCGTGACGATCCAAATCCAGCAATGCGCCACCCTTGAGGAACCACACCATCGGGTGCACCGCATCGCCCGTCAGCGTCATCTTTTCCAGAATCCGAAGATTGCGCGCCTGCTTTGCTGCGTTCACTTCAGGGCTTGAGTAGCCGGTATGAATGATTTCGATACGGGTGTCCGCCACAGGAATGCCAGCCCGCTGCAGGCTGGTTGCGACCTGCTCGTGAACAGGCCATTCATATCTCACGCGCGGGTCGTTTGGAAACAACCGCACAATTAGGCCCGATGTGCCCGTGCGGCCATCGTCGGAGCTGCTTTTATTCAAAAGGTGATAGGCACAATGCGGCTCCGCGGAATCTGGTGTCAGTGCCCGAATCGCCTCCACACTTGCCGGTGGCAGGTATTCATCCGCGTCCAGAACAAGAATCCATCGCCCTCTGGCGACCTCAAGAGCCTTGTTCCGGGCGGCACTGAAGTCATCGATCCATGGGAAATCCAAAACCTTCGCCCCGCACGCGATGGCGATGTCTCCCGTTTTGTCCGTGGACCCCGTATCAACAACGATCATCTCCGCATCGAGTCCTGATGCGGATTTCAGACATCTCTCGATGTGCGCTTCCTCATCGCGTGCTATGAGCGCGAGAGTGATGCTCGGGCTGCTGGAATTCATGTCCCCATTATGACTCCAATGCCTCTCCGAATCCACATTTCTGAGGTGGACGAACAAATCCAAAGTCGAATCAGTCCAGCCACACCAAAGCCTTCAACTTTTCTCTCTTAACATCTGGACCAAATTTCGGCGCACCTGCACTCCCGTGAGGAAGAGATTCTTGTTTTCTCTAAAAAACCTTTGCCCCGCATGGACGGGGGTTGTTGAGTTGCGTCATCAATGGACGATCTGAATTTTGAGCTCGTGGACAACGCCCGCACAGGTCTTCAGCATTTCTCGCTGGAGAGGCTCAAAACCATTGCCCCGACCTTCCGCGAGCGGTCTGCGCAGAGATTGGCTTGTGTGGAATTGATCGCCGAGAAGGAGCGCGAACTGGCGCGCTTGCAAATGGGGACAGTCTCTCGCAAAGCTTCGCTGGCATTGATTCTCGCGACGATCGCCATTACCTGGCCATTGCTGGTCTTGGCGGCCTGGATTTATTTTCAGCCTCTTTTGAAAAAGCCCGAGCCTGTTCAATCAAGGCCAACCACCGTTGCTCGTCCGCTTCCCTCTCCCACATCAACCCCGGAGCCTGCGGAACCCGATTCCACTCCGGAGCCTTTGCCGGCGGCGCTTGGCGAGTTGCCGACTAAGCCTGGCGGGGGCTGAAGAGTTCGTGGGCCAGCACGCTCAGGCAATAAATCGCTGCTGTTTCAGTCCGCAGAATAATCGGGCCGAGCGTGACAGGTTGGCATCCGTGGCTCTTTGCAAGGGCGATTTCCGCAGGAGTGAAATCCCCCTCGGGGCCGACAAAAATCGTGAGGCGTTTGGGAACCTTGCCGTATTCCGCAAGGACGGTCTTGATCGGACGCGCATCGGGTTGCAGGGAGGCGATGAGATGGAGGTCGCCTTTGTCCAAGCGCTCTGCGAACGCTTTTGGCCGGACCGGATCGGCGACTTCCGGGAGATGGTTTTGACCGCATTGTTTGCAGGCCTCCAGAGCGATGGCGCTCCACTTCTCGCGCTTCTTGCCAGCCTCGTCCGCATCGATCTGAACAATGGTCCGGTCCGAGAGAAGCGGGATGATGCGCGCCGCGCCAAGCTCCACGGCTTTCTGGACGATGAGGTCCATGTTTTTTCCCTTGGGC
>JBJTGE010000259.1:0-2827 GCA_046093785.1 Spartobacteria bacterium | reverse complement strand
TCGCCGAGGAGGGCGAGGTATTCGGCGGATTCCTCAGGGCCTTTGTAAAGGCGTGCGAGCGAGGGAAAGAGGTCGTCCACAGATCGGATTTCGGGGTCGTTGCCGTGGTCCCGGATTGCCTGCCAGTAGATTTCGCGGGCTTTCGCGGGTTGCTCTTGCTTTCGGTAATACCAGCCAAGGTTGGCAATCGCCTCGGCAACCCGTGGCGAGCGGGGGTGGTTTTTTGCGAAATTCTGCATCAGGGCACGGTATCCTTCGTAGTCCTCCAGCAACTTGAGGGCCTCGGCGGTGCGGAAGACTCCCTCCTCGTATGGCTTCGCATCCGTCGCGGGAATTTCTCGAAAAGCCGCGATCCCTTCCGGAACGAATCCCTCGTTCATGAGGGCGTTGCCAAGCAGGACGCGCGCCTCGCTGTTTTCCGGCTCGCCGGGGAACTTTTCGAGGTAATCGTGCAGTTCATCAACCGCTGTGCCGTAGCGTTCGAGTTGTTGAGAGCAATAGGCTTTGCGGAAGACGGCAGATCCCCTGTGCAGGCCCTTGGGATTCTTTTGCAGGTAATCGTCCATGAGTTCGCGGCATTTCTCGAATTGCTTGTCGAACGAGTAGGTCATGCCAAGCCAGTAGGCGCCGCTGTCGGCGAGGCTGTGTTTCGGATTTCGCATCAGGAAGTCTTCAAATGCCTTTGCGGCGTCGGCGTTTTTTTCGGCCTGAAGAAGCGAGAAGGCTTTCAGGAAAGATGCCCTTGGTGCGGAATCGGAGTTTGAAAATCGCGTGGCGATCTCCTCGAAGGCGGTTGCGGCCTCCTCGTGGCGGTGACTGGCCTGCAGCGCCTCGGCCTGCATCAAGGCCACCTGCGGCAGGAGCGTTGAAGCGGGAAACTTGTCGGTAAATTCCTTCGCGGCCTGGATGGTCTGCGGCCAGTCCTCCAAGGCGCTCCAGCATCGGACGACATTGATGGCGGCCTGTTCGGTCATTTTGTCCGGCAGAAGCTCCTTGAGCATGCCGGACATGATGAGCGCCGCCTCGCGATGGCGCTTCATTTGGAGATAGGCACCGGCCAAACGAAAACGAAGGGCGGCGTCGAAGTTTTCGATTTTCTGGAAGTTTTCCATCTCGCGTTGAACCTCGCTGACGAGCCGGGAGTAGAGGATTTTTTGGTAGGGTTCATCCGTGGCGCGGACTGCGGCGAGCCGAGTTTTCAGCGCCTCCAAGCGCACGGCTTGGTGCTTGAGCAATCGCTCGCGCGGCCAGACGCGCTGAAGGCAGATGATGGCTTTTCGAAACTCACCGTTCTCGAGCCAGCGATTGCCAAGTTGCAGTGTGAGGGTTTGAAAGGAGATGAGTTGGGGAATGTCCTGCATTCGGGGGAATTCTTCGTTCACCACCGCCATGGCGGCGTCGTTGTCTCCGAGTTGCAGCAGCGCGTGGAGTTGGTAAATGACCGCCCGGCCCCGTATTTCGGCACCGAGTGTAGGTTTCAGGGTCGCGTAGTAATCCGCCGCCTCGCGGTATTTTTGCTCCAGAATCCAAGAAGTGCCAACCAGCATGCGGGCCTCGGTGAGTCGCGCCGCAGCGGGATTCTGGCGGATCGCGACGGGATTTTTTTCAGCTCCAGCCGGGAAGAGAGCGATGAAATTTTCCAACGCGGCGCGGGCGGCGGCGTGATCCTGGTTTTGGAGGTTCGCAATCCCCAGCCAGAAGCTGAGCTCCTGAATTTGCTGCGGGGAGAGGGGAGGTTTGGCATCCAGCGCTTCCGTGATGGCGGGAACCGCTTCGGAAAAGCGACTCTGCTGCACAAAGCATATGGCGAGCGGGTAAAGCGATTCCTGCAGGGCCTTTGCGGCATCGGGGGATGTGCTGAACTCGGCTTTGAACTTGAGATAAGCTTCCAGGGCGTCCTTGTAGTTCTTTTGGTTGAACAATGTTCTGGCCTGTTCAAACAACTCGTTTGCCGTAAGTCCGGCGGAGGCTACGGGAGGTTCTTGTTTCTTTGAGGTCTGCGCCCGTGCCGAATGCAGAAGCATTCCAAAAATGGCAACCGTTCCGGCGATCTGAAAAATGAAGCGCGACATTGTCAGAGACCCGTCTGAATAGTCCGAAGGCGTCGTCCGACCAAAGCGGTTCGATGTGACAATTTCGTCGAAATTCGTCCCTCCACCGGGTGGATCGCCCCATGGCATGTGGCCGCCAGTCGCGTGAATTTCAGACCATGAAAACTCTGCTTTGGCTCCTTCTGGCGGTGGCGGGAGTGATGGTGCTTTCCGACGCCTTGTTCAATGCCGCCCGCAAATCCTGAAAATGCGCTCTCTGCTCCAAATCGCGCTGCTCGCGGTCTGCGGGATGTTGGCCTCCTGCGCATTCAACGAATATCCCTCCGGAAAGGTTCTCCCCCACGGCGGGGTCTCCTCGCTGCCAACTGGCTACACGGGGAGTGCCTACTTTTGGAATGGCAGTTACCACACAGGCGGCCGCTACGAAACCGGTCGGTTCCTCTACAGGGACTGTTTCTATAACAGCCGCTACCTGTATGAAGGAACTTATCTCTACGGGGGAAACCTCCAATACATCCAAGGTGTGACGGAATATCCCGGCGAGGGATACTCATCATCGGCCCGGCGCGCCTACAAAAAACACAGATACCCTCAGCCCTTCCATCACTATCCTTACCATTAATGGTGTCGTAAAAAGTGCGCGCCGATCGATCTCTCACCCGTTCTTTTTGGTCTCTTGGCGGGCGGTTTTTTCCACCCAATCCAAAAGACCTCCGACCGTGCAATGGGCCTCCAGATTGTGCCGCAGGCGGGCCTGGCGGTGGATGCGATAAATA
>JBJTGE010000258.1:0-2986 GCA_046093785.1 Spartobacteria bacterium | reverse complement strand
CTCCACTCCAAGGTGGCCCGCTCGATGTCGCCACGCCGAATCGAGTCCGTCTCGCCTTGCAAGGCGCGCATTCCGCCGCTGCGGTGCAGGCTCAGAGCTTCGCAAGTTCCCTCGCCGAAGCCCGGGCAGAGGCCGCCCTCGAGGTAACCTTCATGATCGACATGTCCGTAAACCTCGCGCGCCGCACTTGCGAGGCGCAGGCTTGGCCCATCCGCAAAATCCCCAAAGCGTGGCCCGCTCCGGAGGTTTGCCAGATGCGAGACAATGTCCTCGACGGGGTAGGAGAAATCCTCCAACGCCGCTGCGATCATGAGTCCCTCGCCCCCTTGAAAGCGGCTGAAGAGCCGACCTCGTGGAGTTGGCGAGCCTGACTCGTCCACTAGCTCCAGTTTGCTCCAGGCTTGTGCGGGGGATCCCGGAGCGGGATTGAAGACCGCAGAGTTTCCCACTTCGCCCAAGGAACTCACGCGCCGCCGGGGAGGATCCAGCAGGGCGGTGCCATCAATCATGACGATCGCATCGACGGGAACGCCTGCCAGCGAAAGGCGAGCCATCAGATTCGGACCGTGCAGGGCGGTGGAGTGGAACTGGCCGGGTGCCCAGTTGTTTTCAAGGAGCGGGATGATATCGCGAATCAACTCCGCTTCGGAAAATGTCTCGGATTTACCCAAGCCGAGCAGTTTCTGAATCCAAGGCAGTGGCTGAAAATGTGTGCCGTTGGAACGCGCAAGCGGTACTTCCTTCCCATAGGCAAAACCGGTCTGCATCGTGATCTTGCAAGCTCTGCCATGGGACAGCGCATCGAGACTGCGAGGCGCTCGCAGGGCGGGAATCCATCGTCCCTTGTGGAGACAAAGGCACTCGCCAAGGAGGCGCTTTTCCTCTTTCGCGGCTTTCAGTAGATGCCAGGAATTATCCAGTCCGAGGAACTCGACTCTGGTTGGCCCATGCCGCTCGCTTGATTTTGATGGCACCAAGGCGCTCGCCAAATCGGGAGCGATTTTCTGGCGGCTGAAGAGCCTCTCGCAGACCAGGGATGCGCGTGCAAGCGGACTTGTGCCGTCGTCGGCACCCGCCTCCAGGACGCGCAGCAAAGTTGGCCAATCCATTTGGTTGACCCGCCGCAGTTGTCGAGGCGAGGCGTCGGGAAGTCCCGGGAGATTCGGTGCGGTGATCACAAATCCCCGCTCATCAAGACCCCTTCGCCCGGCCCGGCCAAACATCTGGAGCAACTCATCGGAGCGGAGCGTGCGCTGGAACCGGGCGTCGCCGTAACTGGTCGAGGTGACTATCACCGATCGAACCGAAAAGTTGATTCCCGCCGCAAGGCCCGTGGTGGCGACGATGACATGCAGCTTCCCAGCCTTTCCCAGCGGTTCGATCCAGTCGGCTCGGGCGGAGTAGGGGAGGCCGCTGTGATGGAATGCCACGCGGTGTTGCAGGAGTCTGGCAAGGTCCCTCCCGAGCAGGTTTTGATCCTCCGGCGTCATGCGAACCGGGCTGTCCGCAGGTAGCGCGGCCGCAATTTGTGTGGCCATTTTTTCCGCATCGCGGCGGCGTGGCGCAAAAAGCAAAAGGGGCGTCAGTCCCGCTTGGAGCGCGGCTACAGCCACCCTTGGCCAGAAGCCATGGACCGAGTCCGGAACGCGCGGGAGGTTCTCAACCGGAAATTCGTCCAAGGGAACCGGGCGCTCCCGGACTTGGATCAACTCCACACGCCGTCCGAGTCTTTTCAACCAGTCCGCAACATCCAAGGGATTCCTCACACTTCCACTCAAGAGCAGTAGCCGCGTTGTGGGCGGAGGCAGCGCCATGGCCATCTCGTAATTCAGTCCCCGCTGGGCGTCGGCGAGCATCTGGTATTCGTCGAGAATGAGAAATCCCGGGGAGTATCCACTGAGAATGCGCTCGCGCTGGGTTTCCAGCGTTGCCACCAGCACGGGAGCCTGAAGGTTCTCCGCGATATCGCCTGTGGCTATGCCGACATTCCATCCGAGGGATTTCCACTCCCGCCACTTGTCGTTTGCCAGGGCGCGGGTCGGGACCGTGTAAACAGCCTGTCCCAGTCGGGCGGCCTCCGGTGTTTTCAAAAAAAGTTCAAACACCCGCGTCTTCCCGGCGCCAGTTGGGGCATCGATAATGACATCACTCCCGCCCTTCAGATGCCGCACCGCGTCCTGCTGCCAGAGATCCGGCAGGTTCAGCGAGGAGAAGGGAATCTGCGCGGGGGTGGAGTTCCACATCAGCGTGGCGCGGGATTTTGCGGAGGGGAGGGCTTGAAGCCAGCAGGCGGCTCCGGTCGCGCTCCCACGCGGATGAGTTTGATGTCCTCTTCGCGGTTTTTGCCCAGTTGGATCGCAGAGGCGCTCTCCAGCCAAAGCGTCATTTTATCGAGTGCGGGAAGCCGGGAGGGAGTCCGGTTTTCATTCAGCAAGCGCATGGCCGTGGCATCGATCGCCACAGGGTCCTTGCTCACAAAAATGGTATGGTGGTCGACGAGAAATCCAGGGTTCGGGAACGGTCCTCCGGCATATTGGAGCACCAGCGCGTCGAGGATCGTGAGAACGACTTTGCCGTGGATCATGGCATCCGCGTAGATTTCCGCCAAATAGGGATCGCCGAAATCCGGCGAGCGGGTGAAGCGCCGCCAGTTGTCGAGGTTCGGAAGAGTCATGTTCGCCAGCGCCCCGTTGACGCCGGTCAGAAAGCTGTCGGTGAGCGAGGGGACATTGATGACCTTGTCCACCTCCTGGCTCAGAACCTTGGCATAGTAGCTCGTGCTGCTTAGCTGTTCCCCGCCGCCCAGGAGGTCCTCCATGCGGGAACCCTTGCGGTCGCCAAACGAGCTGTCGCCGTAGATCAATCGCCCAATAACAGGTGCGGTGACCTGCGAGTTTTTGTCATAGCCTGTCGCCGTATCGATCCATCTTAGACGGTAAAGCGGATCATTCCGCGAGTAGCCGGCGGCAAGGAGGTCGTCGAGGTT
>JBJTGE010000257.1:0-6473 GCA_046093785.1 Spartobacteria bacterium | reverse complement strand
TCGCCGAACGACCAGTTGCCCAGCATCTCGAACATCGTGTGGTGGTAGGTGTCGAGGCCGACATCATCGAGGTCGTTGTGTTTTCCACCGGCGCGAATGCATTTCTGCGTGTCGGCGGCGCGGAGGTCCGAGCCGGGCAGCGCGCCTGCCCACTTGGAGACATCCGGCGCCTTCTGGCCGAGGAAAAATGGCACGAACTGGTTCATGCCGGCATTCGTGAAAAGCAGATTCGGCGAGTCGGGCATGAGGCTCGAGGACGGAACGATGGTGTGTTGCTTCTCGCGGAAAAAATCGAGGAACGACTGGCGGATTTGAGCGGATGTCATGGTTGAAAAATTGGTCGCGACAGGAAATCCGAGTCGGGCGGGGTTGGCAATCGCGTTCAGGCGGGAGTTGCGCTGCCGCCCGCTGCGGCGAGGACTTCGGAGGCTGTTTTAAAATGCATCTTGGCGTGGCTTTCCAAGGCTTCGGCGCCTTTGGTTTGAATGAGCGTAATGGCGGCCTGCTTCACCTGTGCCGAAACGCCGCGCGGCAGCGTGAGGCCGGACTCGCGGCCTTTTTCCTCCAGCCAGTCGATGAATTTTTCACGCGCCAGTATCGACGCGGCGGCGACCGCATAGTCCGACTCCGCCTTGGTCCGTTGGTCGAGTTGGATTTTGCGTCCCTTTTCCATGAGCGAACGCTCCAGCACGCGCACATCGGCGAATTTGTCGGAAAGAGCCCTTGGGCAGTCGGGGCAAAGGCCGCAGAGATCCTCGATGACCCGTGCATGGCCCCATGCGAGGAGTCGGTTCAGGTTGCCGATTTTGCGATAGAGCTCGTTGTAGCGGGGCGGTGCCACGGTCACGATGCTGGCTGGAACGCGGATTTTGCGGATGGCTGCTGCCAGCTCGCGAATGCGTTTGTCGCTGCTGATGGCCTTGCTGTCCTGGACTCCGGCATCGCGGAGTTTGCGGGCGATTTCCGGATTCACATAGACGCCGGCGATGACGAGGGGTCCAAAGAGGTCGCCCTTGCCGCTCTCATCGATGCCGAAGTGCGGTTCGAAAAGTTCCGGATTTTGCTCCTCCTCCTGCCTGAACGACGCCTCGCCCAGAACGCGCGGCTCGAGGGTGAAGAGAATGAAATCCTCGATTCCCTTGCCCTGAATCACGGCTTTCGGGCCTTTTTCATAAACAGCCACGGTGAGCTTCGGCCCTCGCGCGAAGTAGAGCATGTAAGGTCGCTCCTCGAACTCGTATCCCTCTCCGGCCAGAATACCTCGCAAGGTCTGCGCCTGCTCGGTTGTGAGCGGCGCCGTGTGGGTATTGAGAGGTTTTGCGGAAGACATCCGCGTGTTTTGTGCGTAATCCATCCAGCGTGTCGAGATGTTAAAAATCAACGCAACCGATTTCAACAAGGCCCTCGGAAAATGGTTCCGCACCCATGGACGCCTGCTGCCTTGGAGATCGAATTCCTCGCCCTACGCCGTTCTGGTTTCCGAATTCATGCTCCAGCAAACGACGGTTGCCGCCGTGCAGCCGTATTTCCGGCGGTGGATGAAGCGGTTTCCCGATGTCGCATCGCTCGCGGCCGCGCCTGAAGAGGAGGTCATGAAACACTGGGAGGGCCTGGGCTACTACTCCCGGGCGCGGAACCTTCACCGCGCGGCGAAGGCGATCGTTGCACAGTTCGGTGGCGTGATTCCCGGCGACCTCGGTCTCCTGCGCGCGCTGCCGGGAGTCGGGCCCTACACGGCTTCGGCGATTGTGGCTTTCGCCTTCGATAAGCCGGTGGCGGTTTTGGACGCCAATATCCAGCGCGTCATCGCCCGGCTTTTCGATATCAGGGAAAACATCGCCACCGCCTCTGGAAAGCGCCTCCTCGACCAAGCCGCGTCCTCCCTGCTTCCAAAAAAAGGCGGCCGTCTCCACACCTCCGCCCTCATGGATCTCGGCGCCACACTCTGCCGCGCCGGTGAGCCGGCTTGCGCCGCCTGTCCGGTCAAAGCCTTTTGCACGGCCCCCAATCCCGCCCTCCTGCCCGTGAAGCCCGCCAAAAAAACGGTCACTCAAATCGATGACTGGCGCGCCTTCAGCATGCGCAAAGGCGGCATTTTTCTGATTCCCTCGCCGGGACCCACTTGGAAAGGACTCTGGCTCCTGCCGCCCGGAGAGCCTTCCTCCGAGCCGCTCGCCGAGATCGGCTACGCGATCACCCGCTACAAAGTGCGGCTCCGGCTTGTCCAATCGGAGTCGATCGCAGGTTGGCAGGTTTTTTCTCTTCAAAATCTGCCACCCATGCCCAGCCCGCATCGCCGGGCGATCGAGGCCGTCCTCGCGCAAAAAAACAATTTGTAACCCGATGGCTCATCTGTCACAGCTCGCATCGCATGAAAAAACTCCTCCTTCCCCTGTTGCTTCTTGCCGCCATCAACCTCCCCGCCTCCGCGCAGGAATCGGGTGACATCCCCGGAACTCCTGTCGGCTACACCTCGCCGGACGCCATGTTCGGCTACTCGCGCTTCTGGTCGTATTACGATCCCTATCCCTCGAATTTCATCGGCTCGAGCGAGTGGTTCGATGGAAACGCCTTCACCGGCGACTGGTGGGGCGTCCGAAATTTTCTCGATGACAGCGGCGTGGAATTCTCTTCCAGCTACACGAACAACATCGCCGGAAATCCCGTCGGCGGTATGAGTCAGAGCTTCGCCTATGCCGACAACTTCAGCTTCGGCCTGCAGCTCGACTTTGAGAAACTGATCAAATGGCAGGGCCTCACGCTCACGGTCAGCGGACTCGACCGGAATGGCAGCAACCTCTCCGCCCGCAACATCGGCAACCAGTTCACTGTCCAACAGGTTTATGGAACCGAGACAGCCGTTTTCTACGCGCTCGTCCTCGAGCAGCGCCTCCTCGAAGACAAGCTCGGCATCAAGATCGGACGGTTTTCGACGGGTGACGACTTCGCCTCCTCGCCGCTCTACTGGCTCTACATGAACAACGGCATCGACGGGAATCCCCAGTCCCTGCCGGTCAATACCGCCTTCTCCGCCTACCCGGCCGCCGTCTGGGGAGCGCGCGTGCGGGTCGATCCCTCGCCCGAGTGGTTCGCCATGGGCGGCATTTATCAGGCCACAAATCTCAACCTCTACCGCGACCACGGCCTTGATTGGAGCATGAACAACTCCGACGGCGTCCTCATGATCGGCCAGGTGGGCTGGACTCCCGAGTTCTTCAAAAAACCCGTCGCCGCCTCCAAGCCATCCGATGGAAAATCCGTCTCCTCCGGAAAATCCCTCGCCGAGGGCAAGACCGTGCGCCCCGTTTCGCCGGATGCCGAAATGCGCGGCCTGCCCGGCCACTATTGGTTCGGTGCCTACTACTCGCCTTGGCAGTTCGCGCAATTCGGTTCGACCGAGACCGCATCGAATTCCTACGGATTCTACTGGCATGCCGATCAAATGATCTGGCAGGAGCAACCCGGCAGTGATGAGGGCCTCACACTCTGGTCGGCGTTCGTTCTCTCCCCGCAGCAAAACATCTCGAAGCTCCCGTTCCAGGTGAACTCCGGCATCGTTTACAAAGGCCTTGTCCCCGCCCGCGACCACGACATCACCATGCTCGGCTTCGTTTATGGAAATTTCAGCGACGACTATGCCGGCACCGTGGCGGCGACTGGCGCAGGCACGCCTTCCTACGAAATCGCCCTCGAGGCCGGCTACCGTTTTCAGGTCACCAAATTCGCCTACATCCAGCCGAATGTGCAGTGGATCATCAATCCCGGCGGCACGGGAAACATTCCGAACGCCCTCGTGCTGGGCGCTCAGATGAATGTGACCTTCTAAATCATGGGGCTCCGGCGACAGGCCCTTGTCCTTTGCACTGCCGGGCTTGTCGCGCTGGCCACCCGCGCCTCGGCGGAGGAGGAAAAAGCCGACTCCGCCGTGCTCATCGAATGGTTGCTTCAGGATGGTCGCGACTTGAAAGGCATCCCTTTCAGCGAGGTTCTTGCGGCCACCACCGGAAAACACATCCTGCCCGTTTCGCCCGATGCCGCCTGGCTCCGCCGCCTCGCCGCCGTGCTCGACCGCACCCTCGCGGCGATGAACGACCCCGCGCACCCCATCCACAGCGTGGGTCGCATCAATGAAGCCAGCCGCTTCATCGAAGATCAACTCATGGCCGAGTGCAACAAGGAGCCCGGCTGGTCGTGCGGCATCCCGCGCACTTCGGCCGGCGAGGAGCAACGCAGCGGCTACCCGGACCTCCGCCTCGTCCTCGAAGACAGATCCGTCGTCTATCTCGACCCGAAACTCTTCGCCCGGGGCTCCAAGTCCAGCTCCCTCCGCACCTTCTACTACGAGCCGAAATCCACCACCGGCAAAGTCCACGACGACGCATGCCACCTCCTCGTCGGCGTCCAGCACACTGGCGGCGAAGGCGGACAAATCCGCTTCGAGGAGTGGGACCTCGTCGATGTCTCCAAAATCAAAGTCCAGCTGAAAGCCGAGTTCCAAGCCTCGAACAAGGATTTGTATCGCAACGACACCATTCTGCTAAAAAGCTCACCCGCGAAATCACCATGAACACACCCGCCACCATTTCCTGTCCCTCAATCTCCGAAAATGACCTGCCGCTATCGGGTGTCGTTCCCGCCGCCCTCTCCGCGCCCGTTCGCATGCAGCAAGGCTGGTTGGAAACCCCGCAATCCGGCTTCCTCCCCGCCGAAATCCGCATCGCCTGGACACCCTCCCGCCTCGTCGTGAGGGCCGAAATCCCCGACCGCGACATCTTCACCCTCGCCACAGGACCGAACCAAAGGACATGGGAACTCGGCGATGTCTTCGAGATTTTCCTGCAAGCCGAAGACCGCTCCGACTATGTCGAGCTCCATGTCACTCCGCCGAATTTCCGCCTTCAACTCCACATCGAATCCCCCGGCAAACCCGCCACCCAACTCGACGACGGCGTGTTTTCCAGCCAAGTCGAAATCGACGCCGCCAATCAACGATGGATCGTTTCCGCAGAGGTCCCGGCCAGCCTTGTGAGCGGACGCGATCACATCCGCCCCGGCGAATCCTGGCGCTTCTCCTTCAGCCGCTACGACGCCTCCCGCGACGGCCACCCCCTCGTCCTCTCATCCACCTCCCCCCACCAAGCCGTAAATTTCCACCGCACCCACGAGTGGGGAAAAATCACCTTCTGCTAACCCCCGCGCGGTCGTTTTTCTTGGAGGGACATCCTCCGGCATGTCCCATTTCTCTCTGTCAGCGTGGCAAGCTCATCGATGACCAACTGCGCCCTGGCCACGACGCTCACAGAGACGCCGCCACAACAATCGTGCGGCTGTGCGCCAAGCTCCCCCCATAAGATGATTCTGTCATCCATCATTCTGTCGAAGCACTCCGCCGCGTCACAAAATTGTCACATTCGCTCCGTTGACCCCTCGCTCCGACTTCTCCAAAACCCGCGTGCATGCCATTCCGCAAGGCCATGATCCACCATCCCCACGACAAACTTGCGAAGTCCACTTTCTCGGACCTCGATAACGCCCGCGCCTTTCTGAAAGGGCACCTCCCGCCCGAACTCGCCCTCCGCGCCGATTGGAAAACGCTACAACTCGTGAGCGGCAGTTTTATCGACCCCGCGTTCGCCGCGACCTCGAGCGATCTGCTCTTCAAGGTGAACATCGACGGCCAGGCCGCCTACATCTACATCCTCTTCGAACACCAGAATCAGGAAGACCCCTTCATCTGCCTGCGACTTATCACCTACATGGTGCAAATCTGGAACGACTTTTTGCGCGACAATCCGGGCGCGACGAAACTCCCTCCGATCCTGCCGCTGGTGCTCGCGCAGGACAACAAACCGTGGAAAACATCCACCCGGTTCTCCGATTTGGTGGAAATCCCGGAAGGGATGGAAGAAATCAAAAAGCACATCCCCGAGTTTGAATTCGCGCTGGTGGAATTGTTCCGCATCCCGTTCGACAAAATCATCGGAACGCCGATGGGTATCCTCGCCTTGCGCGCGCTTAAGGCCGAGAAACTGCAAGCGCTGTTGGACGACCCCGTGTGGGACGAGGCCTTGCTCGTGCAAGCAAACCCAGCCTTCTTTGAAATGCTGATGCGCTACATCCTGGACCGCGACCTTGACAAGCCGGCGTTCCACGAGAGATTGAAATCACTCAACAACCCCAAACTCAGCAAAAACGCCATGTCACTCGCCGAACAATTCCGTCAAGAAGGTATCGAGGAAGGTCACCAGAAAGGCCGTCATGAAGGCCTGATCTTCTCGAAGCAACAGGACATCCTTGAAGCCCTGGAAATCCGATTCGAACGCGTTCCCGAGGGATTGCGGGAAGTGATCGAATCGATCAGCGACGCAAATAAGCTCTCGCATCTCCTGCGCGCGGCGATCACCAGCGCCGATTTGGAAGCCTTCGCGGCGGAGCTGTAAGTTCCTCCCGCGCGGTAGCGCGTTCGTTTCCCC
>JBJTGE010000256.1:0-5999 GCA_046093785.1 Spartobacteria bacterium | reverse complement strand
CCGTCGCCGCCGAGCGCGGGATGCTCGCGGCGCAGAGCCGCAAGTTGACGGACATGGTTGAGCAAGGAGTCGGAATCTTTTTCCTGCGCCTCGACGGTCGGGTGGTCCTTGGCTGGATCGATCGGCAGGTAGAGATCCTTGACCTTGCCTGTCGAGAATCCGGCGTTCTTGCCAGAGTTCCACTGCATCGGCGTGCGTGAGCCGGTGCGGTTGTAGCCGCCTTCCTTGGAAACGAGCCCGCGGACATACCGCATGCCGATTTCGTCGCCGCTGTAAAGATACGGCACGCCCGGCATGGTCATGAGAAAGGTGAAGGCGACCTTGAGTTCTTCCATCGTGCGACCTTCGGCGAGGCGCATGATGTCGTGGTTGCCGCTTGGGATCGAGATGTGGCCGGCACCGCGCGTCTTGCGGTAGTGCTTCATGTAATAATCGAGAAACACACGGATATCGCCCTTGCCCTTTTGATCGAAAAAGCTCGGCGGCATGTCGGGGAAAAAACCGAAAAGATCGCGCGAGGCCTCGCTGCGGAACAGCGAGGTGTAGCATGGATCGTTGAAGTGAATGAGGAAATCGATGTGGAATCCGGCCTGGATGGCGCAGATGGGATCCGACCACTCGGCAATGAGGACGGCATCGGGATACTCGGTTTCATACATGTCGCGCATCTCGGCCCAGAGTTTCATCGTTTCCTTGAAATCCGTGTCGCCTTTGACCAGCGAGGATGCCATGTCCACGCGGAAACCGTCGGCACCGGCATCGAGCCAGTAGCGCATGATTTTTTTCATCTCCTCTCGCGTGGCAAGGCAGTCCGGGTGGTTCACCGGTAGCTGCCATGGTTGCTTTGGATCGGGCTTGGCGAAGCCGTAGTTGAGCGCCGGCTGGAAGTGGAAGAAGTTGGTGATGTATTTGCCGTTGCGCTCGGAATATCCCGAGATGGAGTTCAAGCTGCCTGTTCCCACGTTGAAAACTTTGTCGGTCCAAACATAACGATTCGTGAACTTGTTCTTCGCGGCCTTGGCGGACGCCTTGAACCACGGGTGCTCGGTGGAAGTGTGCCCGGCCACGAGATCGAGGCAGACGCGCATGCCGCGCTTGTGGGCTTCTTTGAAGAGGCGCTTCAAATCGGCATTGGTGCCATAGCGCGGCGCGACCTTGTAGAAATCGCTGATGTCGTAGCCGGCGTCGCCGAAGGGCGACTCGAAGCACGGATTCAGCCAGATCGCATCGCATCCGAGAGAGCGGATGTAGTCGAGCTTGGCAATGACGCCCGGCAGATCGCCGATGCCGTCGCCGTTGGTGTCGAGAAAGCTCTGCGGATAGACTTCGTAGAAGAAGGCGTTGGCGAGCCAGGAGGGTGTGTGTCGTTTCATCATGTCATGGCGCGTGGCCTATGCGTTCGCGTTTCTGAGAATCTGCCCCAGATGAAATCCCATCCGGGCGTGTCCGTAGTCCGAGGGATGAATGTAATCCGCCGTTAAATCCCCGGGGTCATCCAGGATCGTTCCTCCCTCGATCAATGACAGCCCCTGCCAGCGCCCTGATGCGACCAGTTCGCGCAAAATCGCAGAGAAGCGATCCTGGGCGGCCGCCAGTCCGGCCTCGCTGAGATTGGGATAGACCGTCACCAAAAATACGCGCCGGTTTGACGCCGGTGTCGCCACGACATTCAGAAGATAGCTCACGCGCTTTCTGAAATCCTCAGGGGAAACCCCGTTGCGCATGTTGACTCCCACCTCAAGCGTGGCGATTTCGTAGTCTTGTCGCGAGCCAATGAAATCCGCCATCTCGGGCTCACAGAAGCACGACCCCGACAAGCCCAGGTTGAGCACATCTAAATCCGCTGCTCGGGCGGCATGGTAGACATAGCTGCTCAAATGGCTCATGGGTGAAGCGCCGTTGGTGATCGAGCTGCCGTAGGCAAGCCAGCGGAGTGATGGAAGTTCCTCGGGAAATGGTTTGCGGTGGGCGTAGCCAAAAGTTTCCAAGCCATAAAAAACTCTGGCACATCGTCCCATGAAGACGCGCCAAACGCCGGGCGAGAAACCCCTGCGCTTCTCGGGCCCCACATGCTCCGGAATGCTTCCCCCGTTCCACGGTGCGACATCGATGTGATTCACCCGGCCGGATTCGATCCGATGCCGCGAATGGACAAACGGCCCGCGGAAAAGCACGACCTCCTGGGCATGAACCTCATGAGGCGAGAGGAAGAAGGGATAACTCCCGAGAGAGATTCGAAATACCGGCGCATCCGTGACGAACCGGATCTCGATCCCGGCCGAGTCCTCGGCCACCATCCGCCCAAGGGCGGAAAGGTTTTCCCGAACACTGCGAGGCACGCGAAAAAGCGCGAGCCCCCCATCGGCTTGAAGTTCCGTCTCGGCGACATTGTGGAAATCAATTCCTTCGGGAATTTTCAGGGAATCTGGAGAGTGATTCTTCATTGGTTTCATTGGGTCGGTTAGAGTTGATGGGAACTTGTGCCAAACTGCAGGACGCGCACTGCGTGGCCGGTGCTGAGGGGATTCTGCCGCTCAGCAACACGCAGTTGGGCTTTGTGAGGACCATCCGCAAGGCCGTGGGCCAGGATGTGGAAAACCGGGCGATGGAAGCGGTGGCAGTAGTTGTCGAAGAGGTCCATTTCGGTGAATTCCCCGCCGTCGATGGAAATCTCCAGCACGCAGGCATCCATGCCGGCAATGGCATTCATGGCGAGCATCGTTCCAACAAATGGCAGGGTCAGCGTCTCGCCGGGCGTGGTTGCGGTGAGGACATCGACAGGGCCGCTGTAGTTGCAGACTTTTTCGGCGAGCCATCCGTGCACCATCGTCCATCCTTGCGCGTCATTCGTTCCGATCAGGCGCGCGGCGGCCAAATGATCCTCACACAGAGGCCCGGGCAGTGGGTGGTGTTTGATTTGGCAGGATGGGGAAGCGTCCTTCCATGCCGCCTCGAGGAATTCCTTGATGCAGCCCGCATATTGCTCATGCCCGAATGGGAGAGGATGGCAGCTGTCGCTGGAGAAATCTCTCCAAACAAAGTGCCCGTCATTCAAGCGCCGGGTTATTTCCAGCGCGAGGTTGATGACCGGAATGTCGTAGTGCGCCATAATTCGCTCGTGATGGGTGATCACGAGCGGTTCCTTGCTTTCGCGATAAGCCTGCACCTTCCCCTTGTCAGCGAGGTAAAGAACCAGAATGTCGGTCGCGGGATTTGCCTGTCGTGCTTTGCGGATGATGCCTTCCATCGCCTGCATCCGTTGGTTGTTGAGTCGATACTCGGCGGCGTCATTCACTGCGAACTCGATGAAAAGCAAATCCACTGGGCCCTTCGCCAAGACATCGTCATCAAAGCGGAAGACTCCGAAGGTCGAGTTCGTGCCACCAATGCCCGCGTTATTGAATTGGAATTCTGTTTCGGGAAAACGGGTGAGCAGATCCTCTTCGATCAGCTTGCTCCATCCGTTCATCTGGGTGATCGAGCCACCGAGGAATGCGACTCGTCCGGTCTTTTCCCGAAGGAACTTGGCGGCGCTGTTGGGCAATCCGCTGCGGGGAATCCCCGTAGGAGCGGAGAGCGCCGCCTGATCCAGCACAACGACCGCGTCGTTGGCGTAGGTCATTTTGTCCTCGGTGTGGTTCTTGCTCATCTCAGCGATAGGCCCGCACCTCAACAATGCGGGCGTGATCGATGCCGTTGGAGGCGAGCACTTCGATGCGGATCCGCGCCGTTGCCACGGCGGCGAAGCTATGGATTCGCTGACGCAGGAAATTTCCTCTCACTTCGGCGAGAGTGACAGGTCCGGCGGGAGTCTCGGCGATCAGATTGTAATCGCGGATGCTCTCGGGCTGTGGTCCCCAAATGTTGCGAGCGTGAACGCCGTCGCTCTGCGTGAGTGAGAACCAGCGGTGCAGGCCGGTATCGAAGGTGATTTGAAAGCGGGAAAGCGTGACAGGATTTTTCCACTCGAGCTCCAACCATGCGGGAAGTTTTTCCGACATCCAACGGTGTGTTCCCTCAGGCATCGCTCCGGGGCGTGTGCCGTGCGGGCCAGTGGTGATGCGGGTGAAACCATCGATGACATTTTGCGGAGCACCGTCCTGGCGATGATCAGAAGCCGTGACCTTCGCGCTGCGTGCGAGATCAAGTGGATCGGCATTCGGCACGCCGATGAGGAAACCATCCTGACGCAGGATTTCCTGTTGGATTTGCTGAATCAGCTCGGGCGAGGTGCACGCTTCGGAGGTGCCTTTGCCCTGTGCCGCTGCCTTGGCTGCTGCGATGCCTGTGCCTTGGCCCATGGCGAAACAAGTGGCCATCACGCGCGTTGACGCGAAGGCGACATGGGTGGCGGAAATGTTGCGTCCGGCAAACCAGAGATTCTCCAGCGTTCCACTGGCACAGCAGGAGAGGGGAAGTGGATACAGATGCGGCACTTCAATCTGTGTGCAGGGTTCCTCCAGAGGCGCATCGACGCCCTTGGGTGGATGCAGGTCCATAGGCCAGCCCCCGTAGGCGATGGCATCCGTCGCATCGGGTGCGTTCAGGACATCCTGCTCGGTCAACGTCTTCCGGCCGATGAGGCGGCGGGACTCGCGCTTGCCGGGCAGCATTCCGACCCAAGTGAGCACCCAGTTTTCCGCCCCGTGTTTGCCACCGTTTTTCAAGTGATCCCAGATGCCGCAGGCGATGGAGAGGAGTTCGTGGCGGATGTGGTCGTTGTCGGCAATCGTGTCGAGATGCCCGCCCCACTCGAGCCACCAGAATCCATATTCAAAGCCGCATTCCTCACCTCCGGCTGTTTGGCCCAGGCTGTGCGGACGGTTCGCCAAATCCTCTTCGGTGAACTTCCTCGCCCATGATGGTGCGGTGAAGGGAACCGGGTGGTCCATCTTCACAGCTTGGAAAAGCACGGTCGATCCGAGGCACCAGTTGTCGGCCTTCTCCAAGGCATACTTCTCGCCGAACTCGGCGCGGGATTCGCGGCCCCGGCGGAAGGGATTGCCTGCCGCGATGGCCATGCCCGAGTCGCCGCTGGCATCGATGAATTGCGACGCGGTGATTTCAAAAGCCTCCTCGTGCGCCGGCCGCTCGGCATGGATCGAAACAATGCGCCCAGCCTCGACTATTGCCGCCGAGACATGAGTGTCGAGCAGCAGCGTGATGTTCGGTTCGCTGCGGACCATGTCGTAAAGCACGAGATCGATCCCGTGCGGCGAACGCGCGGGGTTCTCGCAGGCTTGGCGCAAGCGGAGTTCCTCGACGAGGCCCGACTCGCGCGCCTCGGTCTGCATCGGATACTTGTTGCGGAAGCCATTGGCATCCGCACCGACGATGTGCATGCGGATTTCGCTGGAGGCGTTGCCTCCGAGCACAGAGCGGTTTTGGCAGAGAATGACCTTGGCTCCAGCGCGGGCTGCTGCAATGGCGGCCGAGACGCCTCCAGCCCCGCCGCCGCAGACGAGAATATCGGTATTGAGGGAATGTCTTTTCAAGGAATGTTTGTGCTTGTTCCGGATTTATTGAAGACGACGACGGGTGCTGTGGCTGCTCCCGATGCTCCGGTAAGGGCCCACATGTCGCGACGCAGTTTTGCATACTCGGCAGGGGTAACACTTCGGCAACTCCCATCAGCCATTAAGACATTGCCTTGATTGGCGTGGCGCGCCTGAAAGTAGCCGGAATTGCCACCGCTCTCACGCCGAATGACGTAGCGCTGGGGATTTGATGCGGCACTGCCGCCCAGGGTTCCTTGAATGGAATCTCCTAAGAGAATATAAACGGAAGGTTTTTCGATGGCGACGATGCGTAGATAGCGAACCGTGCTAGGGCTCCCTCTGGTGCTGGTGAAGGGGTCTGTGGCGTTATCAAGCGACGCGCCATAGGTTTGTTCCGAATCAGTCACGCTGAATGTCTTTGGATTGACATTGAACGGCTTTGTAGTCGGGCAAAAGGCAATGCGTGGATCATTCATGTGCCCGCTATTAGTTAGGACACTC
>JBJTGE010000255.1:0-6301 GCA_046093785.1 Spartobacteria bacterium | reverse complement strand
GTTCCGACTTGAATCGTGAGGTAGGCGATGGCTGCGATTCCAAGCAGCACAAAGAGACCAACGGAAAACTCGAGTTTTGTGTTTTTCATAAATTCAGGATGTCGGGTGGCTGTGTCGTATTTCTGCCAACGAGTCGGCGAGCGCCTGGGCGCTGTCGCGGAAGAGCGACACAACCGGGTTGCTTGAGGAGGAAAATTCGCTTGGCGTGCCAACAAATGCAATGCGCCCTTGGTTCAACAGGGCCACCCGATCGCTCGCGACCAGCGCCTCGGGCACATCATGGGTCACGATGAGCGCCGTGAAATGGAAGTGGCGCTGGTATTTGGCAATCATCGAAAAAACCGCATTCCTCCGCAGCGGATCGAGTCCAGCGGTGGGTTCGTCAAAAAGAACCAATTCCGGGCGGGTGACGATGGCCCTCGCCAAGGCCAGGCGCTTCTGCATGCCGCCTGATAGTTGGGCGGGGTAGTGGTCGAGAAATTCTTCCATCTCCAATTGACGCAGGGCATCGCGGCTGCGGCTTAGGATTTCCGGTTTGCCGAGAGTGGTCGTCTGCTCCAAAGGCAGCGCCACATTTTCGAGAGCTGTGAGCGAGTCGAAGAGGGCGTTGCTCTGAAAAAGAAAACTGCACCGCTTGCGGAATTCGGTGCGGGCGGCGGAATCTCCCGCTCCCAATTCCACGCCGTCGAAGCGAATTCGCCCGGCTTCGGGTTGCAGGATGTTTGCGAGGCATTTCAGGAAGACGGACTTTCCCGTGCCACTGGGCCCGAGAATGGTAAAAATGCTCCCGCGCGGAACTTCCAGATCGACCCCACGCAGCACGGATTTGCCCTGAAAGCCTTTTTCCAGGCCTTCGACATGCAGCGCGATCGGGTGCGTGGAGGGTTCCATATTCAAACGAAAAACGAACTGATGATGTAATCCATCACAAGCACCGCAATGCTCGAAAGCACCACGGCCCGTGTCGTGCAGGCGCTCACGGCCCGTGCGCCAACGGCCGATCCATTTCGGTCGGCGTGAAATCCCTGATAGGCGCAGATGCTCATCGACAAAAGCCCGAACGCCGCCGCCTTGCTGAAGCATTCCATCAAATCCCTCGCCTCCACCGCCCGGTGCACGGCCGACCAGTAAACGCCAGGATCCACGCCGAGCAGAACAGACCCCGAAAGGCTTCCTCCCCATATTCCCAGAATGACAAAAAGCGCCGCCTGAATCGGAAAAACAATAAGAGCCGCCACAAGGCGAGGGGCCACAAGGTAGCCATGGCTGTTCACTCCCATCGTCTCCAAGGCCACGATTTGCTCGGTGTTCCGTTGGATTCCCAACTCCGCCGCAAAAGCCGATCCCGCCTGCCCGATAAGCATGAGCGAAGCCAGCACGGGAGCCATTTCCCGCACCAGACTCAAGGAAACCAAAGTGCCCAACAACCCCTGCGAACCAAACCGGCTCAGCACATGGTAGCCCTGCAAACCCAGAACCAGTCCGGTGAAAACGCCCACAATCAGAATGACCGGCAGGCAAACCGTTCCCTGCTCGTGCACGGCCCGTGCAATCCGTGTCACAAGCCGCCGCGTCCGCGCCAAAGACAGAAACGACCTCCCGGTGAAAAGCGAGAAGTCGCCCATCTCATAAACAACGCGGAGAGTCCGCCTTCCAAGCCAGTGCAGCATTTGGCGCATCATTGCCACGAAAGTCCGTATTTTACAACTGCTCGAGCATCTCCCCGGCGATTTGCTGCACTACCAAAATCCGTGTCTAGTTCCACTCCAACCTCGCCCCGCCCGAGGGGTAACCAGAACCTTTTCTTGGCTCAGCAGCCTGCCGGAGTGGGTTTCGCTGACACTCAAAGAAGCTTGCGGAACGCCTCGGGAGAGAGTCCTGCATCTTTCGCGATACCTCCCATCGTGAAGGCGTTGATTGGATTTCCCCGTGGGATTATCAGGCGCTGCTCGCCGTTCCCCATCACTATGTGGCCGCTTTGCCGAACCACGGAAAATCCTGCCTTTTCAAGGGCGCGAACGGCGTCCTTGTGGAAGATGCCTGGGATTTTAGGCATCTTTCTTGGCGGTCAAACGGTGACCAGTTCCCGGTGAAACAGGACACCATCGCCTGCAAGTTCTCTCTCATGATCCTGTGTGGCGACTTCCTGCCAAAGTTCAATGGCCTCGCGAATATTCTTCAGAGCCTCCTCGCGTGTTGCACCCTGGCTCCAGCATCCGGGCAACGCCGGACAGCATATCGCAAAGCCTTCTTCGCTCTCGATCAATTCCACTGAAAACCTCATCTGCGCACGCTCGCGCAGCATCTACCGATACGCAAGCTGAAACACCGGAGCAAGACGAGCTACCCTCCGGCTCGTAGCCCGTCCGATGAAAATTGGGACAGCCAGCTTATGCGATTAAAACTTCTCCTTCCGGAAAATCCTCCGCAGGGGGTGCTCGTCGAGGACATTGGCTTTCAGGCCTCCGAGTTTCGCGGGTTCGTAGAGCTGGATGCCTACATAATAGTAGATCGGGCAGACGGGCATGGCTTTTTGCACCAGCAAATTCTCCGCGCGCCGGAGAATCTGGAAGCGGCGGACGGGATCGAGTTCGCGGGCGGCCTCGGCGATGAGGGTATCGTATTCGGGGCTCGACCAGCCTGTGCGGTTGTTTCCGCCGCCGGTCAGGAACATGTCGAGGAAAGTGTTCGGATCGGGGTAATCTCCGACCCAGCTTGAGCGGGCTATGTCATAGTCCAGAAGCGAGAGGGAGTTCAGGTAAACTTTCCACTCCTGCCGTTCGAGGTTCACATTCACGCCCAGAGTCTCGCGCCACATGCTCTGAAGCTCCACGGCGATGGCCTCGTTGAGTTCGCTTTTGCTGTAGAGGTAGCGGGCGTTGGGAAAACCCTTGCCGTTTGGGTATCCGGCCTCGGTCATCAGTCGTGCGGCTTCCTTGGGATCGAAAGGCACGCCTTCCGTTCCCTCGTAACCCGGAATCCCCGGCGGGACAAATCCCGGCGCGGGAAGTTCGCCGGCGCGGGTTATTTTTTCCACGATGCGCTTCTTGTCCACCGCCAGCGAGAAGGCCCGCCGCACGCGCTCGTCGCGGAAAGGCCCGCGCTCGCAATTGTAGCGCAAAAAGTAAATTCCCAGAAACGGCGCCGCATGGAAATCCTCGCGCTTTTTTAGATCGTCAAGCAGCGCCGGCGGAGCAAGGCCTTTGTCCATGAGAAGGTCTGCGAGACCGCTGGCATAAAAATTAAAAGCCACATTCGCATCCGAGATCGGCAGGATATCGATCGTCTCGAGACGCACACCGTTGCGATCCCAGTAGTGGGGATTTTTTTTCAAGCGGATTCGGTCGTTGATCCGCCAATCCTCGAGTGTGTAGGCACCGTTCCCAATCAGGTTGCCGGGCTTCACCCAATCATCCCCCAGGCGCTCGATGAGGCGCACGGGCACGGGATGCAGGGTCGAAAAAGCGCAGAGCTGGATGAAATACGGCGTGGGATTTTCCAATTCCACAACCAGCGTCCGGTCGTCCGCCGCGCGAACTCCGACCTGCGTGAAGTCGGTGATTTTTCCTTCCGCAAATGCCTGGGCGTTTTTGATCGGGAAGAGCTGGTAATTGTATTGCGAGCCCGTTTCTGGCGTGTGCGTGCGTTTCCAGCTGGCCACGAAATCCCTCGCCGTCAGCGCGCCGCCATCGCTCCACTTGGCATCCGGCCTCAAGTGGAATGTGTAAGTCTTGCCATCCGGCGAAACCTCCCACCGCTCGGCGACGCCCGGCACCGCCTGTCCATCCTCATTGTAGGCGCAGAGACCTTCGAACAAGGCATTGACGACCCTGCCCTCGGGTTGGCCGGTAATGATGGCTGGATCGAGCGTCTCGGGCTCCGCGCCGTTCACGAAAACCAAATCCGCGCGCTCCCTGCGCCCCTCGCAGCCTGCAAGGGCAAGAATTGCCATGCAAATCCAGAGTCCGGCGCGTAAGATCATGAGGCTATGAAAGCGGGAATCCATTTCTCTGCAATATTGATCACCCTTCTGCTCGCCGGTTGCGCCTCGCGTCCACCGCTTCCCACCGTGCCGCAGGTGGACATCAAACGCTACGAAGGCCGCTGGTTTGAAATCGCCAAATACCCGAACTGGTTTCAAAGCGGCTGCGTCGCCGACACCACAGCCGAATACACTGCGCAGCCGGATGGCACCATCCGCATCGTGAACCGCTGCCGTCAGAAAAACGGATCCATCCGCGAAGTCATGGGACAGGCCTCTGTGGTGCCGGGTTCGAACAATGCCAAGCTTCGAGTCCGCTTCGCAGGAAGCCCCATCGCTGGCGACTACTGGATCATCGGATTGGATGAAAAAAACTACTCCTGGGCGCTCGTAGGGCATCCCTCGCGGCAGTTCCTGTGGATTCTCTCCCGCGAGCCACAGATGAATCCTCAGACCTATTCCCGGGTTGTGACCCTCGCAGAGAAGCTTGGCTACAATCCCGGGCGCATCGAAAAAAGCAACCAGACCCCACCGCCATGAACCACGACTTCCGCCGCGCCCTTACCTATCTAGGCCGAGCCTGCCTTTTGAAATGCCCCGAGTGCGGCACGAAGCCCGTTTTCGTGCCGATCTTGCGCATCCGCTCCCTGCGCGACTACTTCACACCTCTCGATGGCTGCCCCCGCTGCGGTTACGCCTACGAGCGGGAGACCGGATACTTTCTGCTTGCGATCTGGGCCATCAACTACGGCTTCGGCAGCCTCCTCGGCATCGCCATCTATTGCTTTCTGGAGTTCAATTACCATCTCCCGCTCCCAGTCTTGCTGGCGGGTGTCATCACGCCAGTGGTGCTCTTCAATTTTTTCTTCGCCCGCCATTCCAAAACCTTTTTTCTGGCTCTCGACCACTACTTCGATCCGCACACGAAGGACGGATCAGGCGGCGGCGGCGGGAGTGGAAAAACAAATCCGCCCCCAAGTCCTGTTCCCGCCGCTCCGGTGGATGCCCCTACGCCCGTCGAACCGGCTCTCCATATCTGATCCTCGCCATCCCGCCTTGCTCTCAGTAAGCGCATCCGCCACGCGCCCGACGAATCGAAAATGTCATTGCCAACGCAACGACAAAAAATTTGGACGATCGTCCAAATTTTTTGTCGTCGTTTGATGTTAGCGTTTGTTTTTGTAGAAGATGCGGAACCAGTTCGCGAAGTGTTTTTTCAGGCCTTCGCGGAAGGTGAGGTAGTGGCCTTCGGGTTGGCCACTTTTTTTGAGGGCGGCGAGGAGGGCGGGGACGGTGAGTTCGTCGAGTTCGAAGGAGGTCCAGGAGACGCCGGCGGCGGAGTCGTGGTGGGCGTCGCTGGCGGCGGTCATGGAGAGGCCACGGGATTTTGCGTATTGCAGTGCTTTCTCGTTGTAGGCCTTTGCCGTCACGGCGGCGTTGAAGACTTCGAGCACTTCGATGTCGAGGGTGTCGAGGGTTTTTGAGCGAATGCCGGCGCGCCATTTGTCGAAGGGATGGGCTGGGATTCCGATGCCGCCGGCTTTTTTGATTTCCGAAAGCACTTCGCGGGCCGGTTTTCCTTTGAGGTATGGGAGTGTGGCGCCGATGCAGAGGAGGTGTCCTTCCGCCGTGCTCACCTCCACACCCGGGATGACGAGGAATCCCTCCGGCAGCGGGCGTCCGCGCAAGTATTCATGGGCTTCGCAGGTGTCGTGGTCCGTGATGGCGATTCCGCTCAGGCCACGGCGCCGGGCCGCTTCGATCATTTCCTCGGGGCTGTTGCAGGCATCCTTGGAGAAAAATGTGTGCGTGTGGAGATCGAATCGGTGGAGCATGGATGCACAAGGTTTCCCTTGCGGGTGGAACTTGTGTAAAGAACGAAGTCAACATCATGAGTGTGGCATTCAAGGAATGGGCCGTCGTCTGCGAGGCGATTGGCAGTGGCAAGCAGTGCGTCATCCTTCGCAAGGGAGGTATCGCCGAGGGGAGGGATGGCTTTGCCTTCAAGCACCGCGAGTTTTTTTTGTTTCCCACTTGGTTTCACGAGCAGCTTGAAAAAACGACGCTCGCGGCGGGAACAATGCTCCCGCCTCAATTGGAGGGCGAAATCGAAATTCAGCACGCGGCAACGCTCGAGTGGAGCCGTCTTGTCACCGACGCCTCCCGCCTGCCCGCGTTGCGTCCATTCCACATTCTGGATCAAAGCGTGGTTGAAGAGCGCTTCCGCTATGACGAGCTCTCCGGAATCCATGTTGGATTCGTGCGGGGATTCCGTCTCGCATCGCCCCGTCGCCTGGCCATGCAGAAAAGTTTCGGTGG
>JBJTGE010000254.1:0-6649 GCA_046093785.1 Spartobacteria bacterium | reverse complement strand
TGCTACTCGCGGATGACACGCGTTCGCATGATCGAGGACGGCGGACTCCGCTCGATCAGGCATCACCATTGGGAAAACTTTCCCGAGGGAACCACTCCGAGCAGGATCAGCGGCTCGAACAACGAAACCCACAGAGCCAATGCCCATGCGGTTGCCGAGACATACCGCCAGGCAGCCGCACCACCCCTCCAGATTTCCACCTCGGCTGCCAAAGCCACGGCAAGCAAGAAGACGAGCAGCGATTGGTGATCGGGCCGACCGAGCTGTAATCCATGTGCAAGGATCGGTGACACGGCAACCAAGAGCAGCATCGCCCGCCGGTAGGGCAGGCGTGCCGCTGCCGACCAGACCGCCAGAAAAATTAAAAGCCCAACACCGAGCAGCGGAGAAATCCACGCACCAGCCAACGCCAGATGCTTCTCGGAAAAAGGACGCAGGATTTGCGAAAGGCCAGCGATCAAGGCATCCAGCGGCATCGTGGTATGCGGAGTGGTTCCCTCGGGAAAGTTTTCCCAATGGTGATGCCTGATCGAGCGGAGTCCGCCGTCCTCGATCATGCGAACGCGTGTCATCCGCGAGTAGCAATCGCCATCCGTGTAATAAACCTCGCCACCGAAGAAGACCGCCTCGTGATTCCAAGTGAAAGCGCCAAGTGCCAAGGCCAGCATAATGACAAGCCAGATACCCTCATGGAGGAGGAACCATAATTTTCGCGAACGCAGGATTTTTCCCAACATCTTGTGGAGAATGGAAGCGTTCATCCCAATATCCTGTGGCCATTGCGAGAAAAAAGGGTTGTCCACCGCACGCTCGGGCAATAGGATTTCCGCCGCTTTGGCACGAATCGCCAAACAATTTCAAACCGAATCCCGATCACTTTCCTGATGTCCGAAGAACAAAACTCCACTCCCGAAGGCGAAAAATACGACGCCTCCAAAATCGACAAACTCGAAGGCCTCGCCGGCGTGCGCCAACGCCCCGGCATGTATATCGGGCCGACAGATGAACGCGGCCTGCACCATTGTGTGTTCGAGGTGCTCGACAACTCGATCGACGAACACTTGGCAGGCTTCTGCACGAAAATCGATGTCACCATCCATGTCGATGGCTCCTGCTCGATTCAGGACAACGGCCGAGGCATTCCGGTGGACATCCATCCGAAATTCAAAATCCCCGCGCTCGAGCTTGTGCTCACGAATCTCCATGCGGGCGGCAAGTTTGGTCAGGGCGCTTACAAATACTCAGGCGGTCTACACGGCGTGGGCGCGAAGTGCGTCAATGCGCTCAGCGATTGGTTCAAGGTCGAAGTGACCCGCGACGGCAAGGTGCACCACATGGCCTTCGAGCGTGGTGTGACGATGCAAAAACTCACCATCATCGGTGAAGTCAAAAACAAAAAGCAAACCGGCACGCTCATCACCTTCCAGCCCGACCCGACGATCTTCACGATCACCACGGAATTTCAATTTGCGAAGCTCGCCGCCCGTCTGCGTGAACTCGCTTTCCTCAATCCGGGCCTCGAAATCACGCTCACCGATGAACGCGGCGAGACGGTGCGCGCCGAGCATTGGATTTACAAAATGGGCATCGAGGAGTTCGTTCGCCAACTCGGCGAGAACAAGCAACTCCTCCATCCGAAGCCGGTCGTGATCGGAGGCAAACGCGAGGTCTCCTTCAAAAACAAGGATCAAACCGAGATCAAGGACGACATGTATGTCGATGTCGTGCTGCAATACAACGACAGCTACAACGACCAGATTCTCTGTTTCACAAACGCAATTCCGAATCCCGATGGCGGCACGCACTCGACCGGATTCCGCACGGCGCTCACACGCACGATCAATCAATACGCCAAAGCGAACAGCCTCATCAAAGACAAGGATCCCTCGATCAGCGGCGACGATGTGCGCGAGGGTCTCATTTGCGTTCTGGCCATCAAACATCCGAACCCCGGCTTCGAGTCCCAGACGAAGGTCAAACTCGTGACTCCCGAGGTGGAGGGCATCGTCAGCTCGATCACCTACGAGAGCCTCATGACCTACTTCGATGCGAATCCCGCCGTGGCGAAGCGCATCATTGAAAAAGGCCTCACAGCCGCCCGCGCCCGCGAAGCCGCCCGCAAGGCCCGCGAGACCGTTCGCAAAGGCGCGCTCACCGGCGGTGGACTCCCCGGCAAGCTGGCCGACTGCTCCGAGCGCGATCCATCACTCACCGAGCTCTATGTGGTCGAGGGCGACTCGGCCGGCGGCTCTGCGAAACAAGGCCGCGACCGCCGTTATCAAGCGATCCTTCCGATCAAAGGTAAAATCATCAATGTCGAAAAAGCCCGCCTCGACAAGGTGCTTCAGAACACCGAAGTCCAGACACTCATCACGGCGATCGGCACTGGCATTGGCTCGGGCGACCAGGAAGGTTCATTCAACCTCGCCCGACTCCGCTACGGTCGGATCATCATCATGACCGACGCCGATGTGGACGGTTCGCACATCCGCACGCTGCTTCTCACCTTTTTCTACCGCCAGATGCCGGAACTCGTGAAGCAAGGCAAAATCTACATCGCCTGCCCGCCGCTCTATCTCATCAAGCGCAAAAAGCGCGAGGAGTATGTGGACGACGACGCCGCGCTCAACAAAATCCTCATCTCGCTTGGTGCCGAGGAAGTGAAATTGAAAAACCTCGCCGACGGAAAGGTATTCACCCCCGCCCAACTTCGCGAAATGCTTGAACTCCTCCAGCGTTTGTCGAAGTTCAGCGACTCGATCCGCCGCCATGGTGGCGATTTCGAAGCCTACCTCAGCGAGCGCGATCCCAAGACAGGAGCGCTTCCGACATACCTCCTGAAAGTCCGCGAGGGCAACACCGAGTGGGTCACCTATTTCCCCGGCGAAGCCCAGGTGCGCGAATTCCATTTGGAAAATCCCGACCTCAACCTCTTCGACATCGAACCCGCCGAGGTGGCAGTCGAAGGCGAGATCACTGAGAAGCTAGTCGAGAAGGCCAAGAAAGCCGATCCAGCCACACACCGGCGCGCCCGCCTCGTCGAACTCCACGAGTCGCACCCCGTGCAAAAGCTCATCGATGAAATCGGAAAGAAGGGCCTCAAGGTCGAGCATTTCTCAAATCAAGACAAACCCCTCTTCGAACTCCTCGAAGGCGAAGGCGACAAAGCCAGCGCGCAACCGGTTTTCTCGATTCCGGAAATCCTCACCAAGATCATCGAAATCGGCAAACGCGGCCTCTCGATCCAACGGTTCAAAGGTCTGGGTGAAATGAACCCGAAGCAACTCTTCGAGACCACCATGAACCCCGAGAAGCGCCGTCTGCTCAAAGTCGACCTCAACGAGGAAAACGCCCTCGATGCCGACAAGATGTTCACCATCCTCATGGGCGACATCGTTGAGCCCCGCCGTCAGTTCATCGAAGACAACGCGCTCAACGCGCGACTCGATGTTTGACAAGCGTGACTACATGTGACTACATTGTGGCATGAAGAAATCCATAAATTACCTCGACAGTCTTGAAGAGAAGCCCTCGGCGGTTTTGCAGGAGATTGCCGTCATGCCAGGATTCGGCGAAACCATCAGCGTCCGCTCGGCAAAAGCGCATTTATCTGCATTGCTTGAGTTGGTAGTTGGCGGACGCGAAATCACAATCACCAGCGGAGGCAAACCAAAAGCACGGATCGTCTCGCCTGAATCCAAAAAGCGGGGCAAACCTTTCACGGGAACAGAAGCGCACTTGGCTAAAATGCCGGCGTGGCAAGGCGGCCCCACCGCAGAGGAAATCATCCGCGAGGACCGCGATTCCAGAGGTTGGTGATGTATTTAGACAGCGCAATCATTGTAAAAATGTTGGTCCGGGAAGAGCTCAGCGATTTCTTTCAAAAAGCTCTTTCTGGCCTTGTGCTGCACACATCTGAGCTTTCCATCGTCGAGGTGGAATCCGCCTTGCTTTCGAAAGTCCGAACCAAAAACATCAACGAAAAACAACGCCTTGCCGCCTCGCGGATTTTTCGGGAGAAGATCGAAGACGATCAGATTTTGATCATTCCGCTTGATTCTGTGGTTTATTCCAAAGCCCGGTTTCTCATCGAACATTGTCACCCCACGGTAGCATTGCGAACGCTGGATGCCATACACCTTGCAGCTTGTGACATAACTCAAAACTACCCCCTCTGCGCCACAGACTCCCGCATGCGCGCTGCTGCGGCACAACTCCACATCCCACTCTTTCCCGAAACACTGCCCACTTAATCCATGTATACCCAAAACGAAAAAGTCGAACTCGTAAATGTGTCAGAGGAGATGTCGAAGTCGTTCCTCGACTACTCGATGTCCGTCATCATCTCCCGCGCCCTGCCGGATGCGCGCGATGGCCTCAAGCCCTCGCAGCGCCGCATTCTTTTTGCGATGAACGAGCTCGGCGTTCAGCCAAACCGCAAGCACCTCAAGTGCGCGAAAATCGTCGGTGAGACGATGGGCAACTACCACCCGCACGGCGACCAAGCGATTTACCCGACACTCGTCCACATGGCGCAACCTTGGGCGATGCGCGACATGCTCGTGGATGGTCAAGGCAACTTCGGCTCGGTGGAAGGCGATCCGCCAGCGTCCATGCGTTACACCGAGGCCCGCCTCCAACACCTCGGAGCCGCCCTCATGACCGACATGGACAAAGGCACGGTCGATTTCAACCCGAACTACGACGAGACCCGCACCGAGCCCGCCGTTTTTCCAGCAGCCTTCCCGAATCTCCTCGTCAATGGCGGCACAGGCATCGCCGTGGGTATGGCGACCAACATGCCCCCACACAATCTTGGCGAGTGTATCGACGGCATCTGCGCCCAGATTGATAACCCCTCGATCACCATCGAAGGCCTCATGGAGTATGTGAAAGGCCCGGACTTCCCGACGGGATGTTTGATCCAAGGCATGACCGGCATCCGCTCGTATTTCGAGACGGGTCGAGGATCCGTGCGCGTGCGCGGACGCATGGGCGTGGAAGAAGGCAAGGGCGGACGCGAGAGCATCGTCATCACCGAAATTCCGTTCAATGTGAACCGCGCCGAGTTGGTGAAACGCATCGCCGAACTCGTGACGGAAAAAATCCTCACCGGCATCAGCGATGTGCGCGACGAAAGCGCCGAGGACACCCGCGTTGTTATCGATCTGAAGCGTGACGGCAACCCGAAGGTCATCATCAACAATCTCTACAAGCACACCGCGCTGGAATCCTCATTCAGCACAAACATGCTCGCGATCGACCGCGGCAAGCCAAAGCTCCTCTCGCTGAAGGATGCCAACGCCTGCTACATCGAGCATCGTCGCGAAGTCATCCTGCGCCGCACGCGCTACCTTCTCAACGAAGCCGAAGTGGAATGCGAGAAGCTCGAAGGCTACCTCATCGCGCTCGCCAACCTCGACGACTTCATCAAAATCATCCGCGACTCGAAAGACCGCGACGATGCCAAGCAAAAGCTCATGGCCCTCGGATGGACTCAAAAAGCCGTCGAGCAAATCGGCATCCTCATCCGCAGCGAGGGCCGCATCGTTGATGGAAAATACCGCTTCACCGAGAAGCAGGTCGGCCACATCCTTGACCTCCGCCTCTACCAACTCACCGGCATGGAGCGCGACAGCATCAAGAGCGAATACGACGCCCTCATCGCCACCATCAAGGATCTCATGGACATCCTCGCCCGCGAGAAACGCGTCCTCACAATCATCAAGGACGAACTCCGCGAGATTCAAAGAAAATACGCCACCCCGCGCCGCACGCAGATCGTTCCTGAGCAAGGCGAGATGGCCATCGAAGACCTCATCGCCAACGAAGGCGTCATCGTCACCCTCACCCACAACGGCTTCATCAAGCGCACACTCGTGAGCGCCTTCCGCGCCCAGAAACGCGGCGGCAAAGGCGTCATCGGCATGACCGCCCGCGAAGCCGAAAAGGAAGAGGACAGCGATTTCGTCGAGTATCTCTTCACCGCCACCACGCACGACTACCTAATGTTCTTCACCGAGAGCGGTCGCTGCTATGTCGAGCGCGTGTTTGAAATTCCCGAAGGCTCCCGCGCCAGCAAAGGCCGGTCGATCGCGAATCTTCTCGAACTCAAGCAGGACGAAAAAATCGCTTCCACCATCCGCGTCCAAGGCCAGAAAACCGATGAAGAGACATGGAATGAAAACCTCCACATCCTCTTCGCCACCCGCAGCGGCATTGTGAAAAAATCGAATCTCAACGATTTTAAAAACATCCGCAAAGGCGGCATCATCGCCATCCAGATCGAGGAAGGCGACCGCCTCATCGATTGCAAGCTCACCACCGGCCACGACGAGATCGTCCTCATCACCCACGAGGGCATGAGCATCCGCTTCACCGAAGAGGAGCTCCGCGACCAAGGGCGCAACACTGTCGGCGTGTGGGGCATCCGCCCTGACAAAGGCGACTACATCGTCGGCACCGCCGTCGTCAACAAGGACGCCCAGCTCCTCGTCGCCGGCGAAACCGGCCTCGGCAAACGCACCAGCTTCGAGGAATACCGCCTCCAAGGCCGCGGCGGCAAAGGCATCATCACCATGAAAACCACCGATAAAACCGGTGGCGTCGCCGGTGCCCTCACCGTCCGCGACGACGACGAACTCATGCT
>JBJTGE010000253.1:0-2299 GCA_046093785.1 Spartobacteria bacterium | reverse complement strand
AAGCGCGGATGGTCGCCACCGGAGTTTGGTTTTTTTCCGAATCGAAACCATACGGCGGCCCTGCTTGTGACGGGCAGTGTGCTTGCATTGGGAATCATCCGCGAGGCGTGGTCGATGCGGCGGCCCTTTGTTTTTTTGCTGGCGGTTGGATCGCTCGGGTTGTGCGTTTACTCGCTGTTGTTTTACTCCATCTCGCGCGGCGGGGTGATTTTTCTGGTTGTTGGCGTGGTGCTGTGGCTCGTCCTGCTTGGCAGAGCGCACCGCTCGCTGCCGCTGCTGGTATCCTCCCTCGCCATTGCCGGCACGCTGGTCTGGATTTTTCTGATATCCGAGGGGCAGGCCCGCAATCGTATTCTCGACTTTTTGGGTATGGAGGAGGCGTCCCAACCCAAGTTCTTCGCGGGGGACCTGCGGTCCAAAATTTTCCTCGATACCTTGCATATCATCCGGGACTACCCGCTGACGGGGACGGGGCTTGGGACATTCGGCTATGTCTTTCCTTTCTACATGCAGGCAAGCATCGACGAGGCGATGCCGATTCATCCGGAGAGCGATTGGCTCATGCTGGCGGCCGAGGCGGGAATTCCGGCGCTTCTTCTGGCTTTGACGCTTCTGGCTTTGCTGATCCGGGATATCTTTCGTTTGCGTGATACAGGCTCTTGGCCACTGCGCTGGGGTGTCGTTGCCGCAGCCCTGGCGGCGATGTTGCATGGTTTGGTGGATGTCCCGATCCACCGCATCGAACTGGGATGGTGGGTGCTCGTGCTGGCGGGCTTGGCGTTTGGAAATCCCTCGCCGACGCAAACCGAGAGGAGCCTGGCATGGATCGTTCAACGCACTGTCTTCGGTGTATGCGGCGCGATTCTGCTGGCCGGGGGAGTGATTCTCGTCCGCTCGCAGTGGTTTTCCGAACATCCCTTTCCTCCCTACCGTGGCAAGATCGTGGTGGAGCAAATGCGCAAACTGAATGCGGAGGGGCGGACCAAGGAAGCGGTTGCGCTCGGGCATTCCGAGCTTGCGCTCAGCCCCATGGAGCGCGGGCTTTACAGGGAGCTTGGCTATAGCGAGATCGTCAGCCAGGGCGATCCGAGGGTGGCGGATGCGGCTTTTGCGGCGGAGAGAGCCTTGAATCCTGTGAGTGCCAAGATTCCTTACGATCAAGGAAGGCTGTGGATGCAGGCCGAAATCGCACGCACGGCACCGCTCTGGGGCGAGGCCTTGCAAAAGCATCTCCGGATTCAAGAGGGCGGGGGATATGCGAATATTGTGGAATACTATCGGAGCCTTCTCTCCCAAGCGCGGCCGCATGCGGGGCTTTTTGAATCCCTCGGCCAATATGCGACTCTATCGCCGGACCTGCAAATCGCCTGGACGGCCAGTTCGCCAAATGCGCGGATGGAGGATGTCGCAAAGGATGCCGCTTTTTTGAAGAAGCTCACCCCGGAGCAGCGGCGGGAATTTTTGCTTTCCTGGTTCAATCGTGGCGGAAAAAATGAATTGGAGGAATTCCTGCGTGCGAATCCTGATTGGGAGGAGTCTGCTTGGCCGGTTCGTGTGCGGCAGATGGTTTCACGGAAAGAATTCGCCGCCGTCATTGCCGCAGCGGGGAATCGCTACAACATTGATCTTTCGTTGCCGGAGTTGCCCCCTGAAGTGCAGAAGTCCGAGGCCCCCCCGCGCGACCTGGCCCTCCGCGTTGCTTATTTTGCAGCCAAGGGAAATCCTGTGACCGCCCGCCGTGAAGTTGCCGAGTCGGCGCAGGCGAATCAACCGGAGGGTCTGCGTTTGCGTTGCATTTTGGCTCTTCAGGCGGGGGATGCCGCAGGCGCGTGGTCGGCGATGGAAGCCTACCTGCGCGAGACGAAGCGCGGGAACCTGCCCTAAACGGAGAGCGTTTTCAGGCAACAGGCGTCTCGGGTTCGTCGTCCTCGATTTCCTTGCGGATGGCTTTTGAAATAAACGGCCGCACGAAGCCGTAAATGAGGAAGGAAACGAAGAGGACGGCAGGCATCCACTGGTAATTCATCGCCGTGAATGCGAGTAGGAAAATGAGACCCAAAAATGCTGGGATCGAGCGCTGGGTGCGCCAGTTCACGCTTTTGAAACTCGGATACTTCACATGGCTGAACATCATGAAGGAGAGAAAAATCAAAAGTGGCGGCAGCGCGTTTTTCCATGGCCCGATGGTGCGGTCGTCAGCCTGCAGCCAGAGCATGAAAAGGGTGAGGGAGGCGATGAGGCCGGCGGCGGCCGGTATGGGGAAGCCGTAGAAATCCTTGTCCGGTTTGTCCGCGTTGGC
>JBJTGE010000252.1:0-2862 GCA_046093785.1 Spartobacteria bacterium | reverse complement strand
CGACCAATCCAAACAGCCCAAGCCATCACCGACGCCTGCCCCGTCGCCCACTCCGGGGGACAAGAAGGAAGGCGAGCTCAAGAGTGCCAATGAGCAGCAGCAAGCCCAACCGACTCCCCAGCCCGGCCAGCAGCCCCAGCCGGGGGAGGCCGCCGAGGAGGAGAAAGAGGGGCAGATCAGCCCGAGCCAGGCGCGTGCGCTTCTGAACTCCTTGCGGGGCGAGGAGGAGAAGGTCAATCTCATGGAGCAACAGCAATCCTCGCAAGAGGTCCTTCGAGACTGGTAAGAAAATTTCCGATGCACAGGCTTCCCATCATTTTTGTTGCGATACTCGCTCTTCTGCTCTCCGGCGTTTCGCTTTTTGCCCAAGAGGCGACAGCGGGCTTGAGCCGCCCGGCCGCAGTGGTCGGGAGGCCGGTGGAGATGGTGATAACCGTCCGCGACGCCCGCTCGGCCGAAGTGCCGCAGACCCTGGATGTGCCCGGGCTGCGCATCGAGTTGATGGGCCGCTCGACGCGATTTGAGATGAACAATTTCAAAATCTCCTCCTCGCTCACCTACACCTACTCCGTTTTGCCCCAGCAGGCGGGTGATTTCGACATTCCGGCGATTGAAGTGCGTGCGGGGGAGAGGACGCTGAAAACAAATCCCCTTCGACTCAGCGTGGCGGATGCCTCCACGGTGCAGCCGCCGCAGGGCTTGCCGAATGCTCCTTTGCCGCAGATGCCTCCATCCGGCGGGCAGGCCCCTTCGGGCAATACGATTCCCTATTTTGGCGAACTCGTGCTTTCCAAGAAAAAAGCCTATGTCGGCGAGGCGATACCGGCGGAGTTGCGCTACTACTTCAACTCCTCGATCGGAGGCGAAGTCGGCGACCGTCCGAATCTCGTTGGCGAGGGCTTCACCGTTCAAAAGCTCGCGAATGTTCCGAAGCGCGAACAGATCGTTAATGGCCAGAATTACATCGTCTTTGCTTTCCAGACGGCAATAACTCCTGCCAAATCCGGCACGCTCGAAATCCCCCCGGCCAAGCTGGAGGCCCGTTTGCAGCTGCCGGGCAGCGCTCCGGCGGGCTTCGATGATTTTTTCCGCCAGTTCGGCGGCATAGCCCCGCCGGGAATGTTTACCAACATGCAGGAGGTCGCCATCGAGACAACTCCCATATCCCTTGAAATCTCGCCCCTGCCCAAGCAGGACCGCCCGGAGGACTTCTCCGGGGCGATCGGGAAATTCCAAATGCAGGCGAGCGTGAGCCCCAAGAAAGCGGGGCCGGGCGATCCCGTCACCCTGCGAGTCGTGGTTTCCGGGCAGGGGAATTTCGATGCCATGGGCGCTCCGGTGCTCGTCGGGGACGAGGAGTGGCGCTCCTACCCGCCGAGTGAGAAGTTTCAGTCATCCGACGCCATTCATTTTGTCGGTGAAAAGACCTATGAATTCATGCTCGTCGCCCGCACGGACCAGCAGCAGACACCGGGCATCAGGTTCAGCTATTTTGATCCGGATACCGGCAAATACGAAACTCTCACGCAGAATCCGCTTCCGGTGCAGGCCCGCGCGGGAACGGCTCCGGTGCAGACGGCAGAGGTCGCCCCGGATCAGAAAAAAGCCGAGTCTCCGTCCCCGGCTTCAACGCCCAACCCTGCCCCGATGGCCAAGCCCGGCGGGACATCGCGCTGGACATCGCTTTTCGTCCATCCTGCTTTCCTGATGGCAAATGCCGCTCTCGCCCTGCTTTGGGTGATCGGTCTCCTCCTTCTCTTGCTTCGCCGCCGTGCCGCTTCCCCCGCAGGTTTGCGCCGCCAAAAAATCCAGAAGCTCAAATCGTGCCTTTCCACCTTGGAATCCTGCCTCGACGGCGAATTCACTCCGCTCGCTGTGCGCTGCCTGCTGGTCGCGCTGGATACGGAAAACCATCCACTCAATGCCGGTTCTCTTGTGGCCGGGTTGAAGGCGGATGAAGAGACCAAGGCGGTTCTGGCGAACCTTTTGGTGCGTGATGAGGAGTCCAAATACTCCGCTGGAGGTGTGCAGGCGATTGATCGTCACGCGCGGAGCCGCATTCTTTCCGCACTCAAAAAAATCGTGTCATGAGAAAATCGATTTCATTTTTCCTCGCAGGCATCCTTTTCATCCTGCCCCTCCAAGCCGATTCCCTCGCCGAGGCACGGGATCGTGCGGCGCACGGCGAATACGAGTCTGCCGCCACCTATTTCGAAAAACACCTTCAGTCCGCGCCGCCATCAGCGGCCGCTTACTTCGAGCTGGGGCAGGTCTTGCAAAAATCCGAGAAGGAGGCGGAGGCTGCCTTGGCCTACCGGCGATCACTCGTGCTCGATCCGGGCTTTGCTGCAGCCGCAAACGCGCTCCGTGAATCCAACGCGCGGCTCGGAGTCACGACTCCCGTCCAAAATTGGCGGAGCCTCCTCGGCGAAAAGATACATGCGGATACCGCCGTCCTTGTCGGCTGCATTGCCTTTTGGGTGGGCGCGTTTTTATTGTTGGCAAGCCTCGCCTTCCCGAAAAAACGCCTTCTGTTCCTCTCGCTCGGCTTGTTTCTCCTCGTCGCCGGTTCCGCTTCCTGCCTGGCATCCGCGCTCACCGATCCCCGCATTTTCGAGGCCAGGCAGTCCGTGGTCATGAACCTCGCAGGCGCATCCCTCTACAAAGTGCCATCCGAGGATGCCTCGGAAAAAATCACGACCCTCAACCAAGGTTCCACGCTCAAAATCCTCTCCGCCCGCGGTCGCTGGCTTCATGTCGAACTCCCTGGCGGTCAGCGTGGATGGGTTCTGCAGGATGGTGTCGCCCGGGTCATTCCTTCGGCCTGAAACTTTGAGCGATATAAAAAAGTTCTTAAAAAAT
>JBJTGE010000251.1:0-2686 GCA_046093785.1 Spartobacteria bacterium | reverse complement strand
ATCCAGTTTGCTGCCGCTCAGGATGGCCGGAATCGATTGTGCGGCCGCTTCGACCTCTTCTATGGAGGGGATTACTGAAATTCACAGTGAGAAGACCGGGCGGGCGAGTTGTGTCTTTGTTAGCTTGAAATCTGGTGGCTTGATATTGAAGACGGCAAATTGGCCTGTGACCGGGCGGACAACGGCTTCAAACCTTGTGCGCGGGGGCACGCTCATGTTGTAAAGTGCGCCTGCGGCAGGGTCGAAACCGTGAAAGCCGGTGTTTATTCCAATGCGAATTTTTTCCACAGGGCGTTGAAGTTGGTGCGGACTTCGGAGGGTTCGATGCCGCGCAGGTTGTCGGGAAGCAGGCTCTGGATCAGGTTCCGGCAGTGTTTGTCCCTCGTGCTGTTGCCGAGTTCCGCGCACACGGAGGCCGCCTTTCGGCAGGCGTTGAGGGCTGGACCATAGGTCTGGAGATTTCGGGAGCCGGGCTGCAAGGCATCCCGCGCTTCGGTGGCGAGGGTCTCCACCGCGATCGCCGGAAGAGCGTGGTGGTCGCGCAGGGCGAGATAAGCCCCGAGACCGAGCGCGCGCCGTCGTGCCTTGTCGGGCTGGGCCGCAAATGCGGAGGTGAGGAGACCTGCCAGATCAACAGCATCAATCGCCGATCCCAGGCGGGCAGCCAGTGCAAGACGATCGATGGGGTCTTGAACAGAAAGAATCTGTCGCCAAGGGTCGGCCGCGTTGAGGCCGCACAGGTTCCAAGCCTGCCGATGTGCGGCAAGCAGCGAGGCGTGGTTTGTTTTTACTCCATGCGCGATGCCGGGAAGCCCGTGCCGGAAGGCCAGCCATGCGGAATCCTCCCAGCCCGGCCGTGGCTGTGCGGACAACTCCGCAAGCGCGGTGCGGGCGGCTTGGATGGAGAGGATCGAGCGCAGAAGTGTGGTGATGCGACGGGTTGAGAGTTCGTGTCCCGCCTTGGCGGCGAGGGGAGCCAGTGCGATCAGATATTCGGCCAACTTTTCGGGAGGCGATTGCTGGAGGACCTCAAGAATGCGACGGGTTTTTGCAACCAGGTCGGAAACCGGGACGGGGAATTCATGCCGTCCCCGGAACTGGTCGATGAGAACGGCCTTGCGGGCTTCGTCGGTGAGCGAGTCCCAGCCGGGCACCTCGATAAGAAATGCGAAGCGGTCGGCGAGAGCGGGATCGAGAGGCTCGGCTCCATGGTATGCCGGGGCGTCGTCGGCATCCTCGTCGGGCGGGGGGTTCATCGCCGCCCAGCGGTAGCGGAGTTTCTCGAGTAGAATTCCTTGAACGCGCCTCTCGTGGATGATGGGAAAGAGCTTGTTCTGAAGCTCGGGCCTGGCGCGGCTGATTTCATCGATGAAAACAACCTCCGCATCCCAGATCGAAGAGGGCGTTGAGATGTAGCGGAGCGAGGTCTGCGTTTCGTCAGGAACCGGTATGCCGACCAAATCGTCGTAGTTCACGAGCGAGGCGTTGTAGAACCTGAACGCCAGCTCAAGAGATTCGGCGAGGCGCTCGAGCAGAAAGCTCTTCGCGGTGCCATGGCGGCCGATCAGGAGCAACGGGTCGCTCGACGCAAGCGCAGCGAGCACCACCGCCTCGAGGTGGGCCCAACCTTCCAAACCGAGGGGACGGGTGAGCAGGGATTGCGGAGTCTGCACTGCTTCGGCTTGAGGGGTGGCGGGCGGGGCCTCTTGCGCGGGTTTTGATGTCTGCGGCGACTTGGGCTTCGTTTTGGTGCTCACAGCGCACCTCCCTTCAATGCGCGACGGAGGAGCTGGTCGCGGAGTTTTCGGGCTTTCTCGATACAGCAGGTGCCGAGGCTCTGGCGAACGCGGCGCTTGGTGTAATCGGGAAAATGGAGTGTGTAGTGGCACCAGAAGGTGCCGTTGTTGTTCCAGAGGTGGTGGTCTGGATTGTTCGCAAGAATGCGGATGGATGCTGTGGATAGTTGTTTCATGGTGTGTTTCCTTTCGGTTTCGCACCAGGAACCGGGACCAACAAAAAACCGCCGTTCGATCAGGAGCGGCGGTGTGTGTTTGAACCGTGGAGATTTTTGTTGTTCGGGGACTTCGCCCCGCACATCGCTTGGGTTTTCCAAGCAAGCCACCGTGGGAGTTTCTCCAATTCCTCGGTAGGCACCCTGACCCGCCTTGCGCGGCCACAGGAATTCCTGATGTCGGTTGAAAGCTTATCCAATCCCGTGTGGTTTGCAATAGGCGTGTGTGTCATAGTCCCAAGGCTTCAGCGCCGCGCGCAGCCTTGTTTTGCAGGCGCGGGTCGAGTTCAGATGCCCTGCTGGGAGGCCCTCTCCAGATCGTCGATGAATTGGAGGATTTGTCTTTTGTATTTGCGGTCGCCTCGTCGTTGGCGGACCCAGCCGGCCGTGCTATTGCCGATCCATTCCATTCTGACATTTGTGACTGGAAAGAAGCGGACAATCCAGTTGTCGAGAATGATGTAGGGGTAGTCGACGCGGAGGAGCGAGGGGGCGGGGAGTTGCGGGTATTTTTGGAGGGAGCGGTAGAGCACGCGCCCCCCCGGGCTTATGCAGTATGGCTTGGTTTTTTGCCCATGGGAGGTGTTCAGGATATGGTCGCGCCAGTTCATTCGCTTGAAGCGCGGGGATTTCAATCCAACAGTCGGGCGACCTCTCCGAAGGGGATGGACTTTG
>JBJTGE010000250.1:0-4005 GCA_046093785.1 Spartobacteria bacterium | reverse complement strand
ATGATCTCGCCGGCGCGCGACTCTTGATGAACGGGCTGTGGGAGCGAAGGAAATATCTCTTGGATCATCGAGGCCAAAGCGGCGACCGAAACGGAGCGACCGCTGCCGATATTAAATGAGCGACCGGCTACTTTAGGGCCGTCATGCGAAGCGGCGGCGAAGTTGGCCGCAACCACATCCTGCACATGGACGAAGTCGCGGCTTTGCGATCCGTCGCCGTAGATGGTCAGAGGACTTCCCGCGCGTGCGGCGGTGAGAAATTTGGTGATGACCCCAGTGTAGGTAGAGTCGGGTCGCTGCCGCGGACCATAAACGTTGAAGTAGCGCAGGCACACAGTCTCCAGGCCGTGAAGACGGTGATAAACGCCGCAGTAGTATTCCGACGCCAACTTCTGCACGGCCTAGTGGCTGAGGGGATTTTTCGGGGCATTCTCGGAGATCGCTGCTTCGCCGGCGTCGCCGTAAACGGCCGCCGAGGAGGAAAAGACAAAGCGTTTTACGCCATGCTCGGCCGCACCATCGAGCAACGCGAGCGTCGTGGTGAGATTGATGTCGTGCACGGCGAGCGGACGCTCGATGGAATCGATGACGGAGGAGACGGCCGCCAAATGAAAAATTGCCGAACAACCCGGAAGCACTTTGTCCAAGACGGCTGAATCGCCGGCGCTTGCCCGGACAAGCTCCGCGCCGGACGGCACGTTGTGCTCGAAACCGTTGGAGAGGTCATCGAGAGCAACAACTTGCCAACCCTCTTGGAGCAAACGCTCTGCCAGATGAGAGCCGATGAATCCTGCTCCACCGGTGATGAGGGTTTTCATGTCGTGAGAAAAGTTGGCAGTGGTCAGTCGTCAGCGATCGGCTGGAATATAAGCAGACTTCGAATCTGATCTTTCTTGGTTCGCGGTTTCAGTCTGAGGCAGCGAAGGCTCAGGCCCCGGCATATCCCGTGACAAAAACGCGGGCCAGCGAACTCGACCCGCTCTCAGGGATGCAGAATTTCCAGGCGCAAGCCTTGAGATCGGAACTTCTCAAAATCACTGTCGCGCGTCACCCAAGTGCAACCGTGCTCCAAGGCTACGGCTGCATGCTGTGCGTCCGCGACAATTTTACCTTGAGCCGATACGGAAACGCAGAGTGATTTGGTCAGGCGCCAATTGTTTTCACCCGGGCCAGGCATAATACAAGATGGGGAGGCCGCAAGGGAATCGATCACGGCCAAGGCCTGCGGCAGCGGTGTTGGGCCAGGTCGGAAATGGCGATGAGTAACGACTCGGACAAAAGCCGCGGCAACGAGGACGGATAGCGCGAAAGGTTCCGGGCCGTTGACGACACGCTCGATCCACGCGCGGTAGAACTCATGATCGGGATCTTCGCGTCGGTGCGCGTAGATCAAGATATTCACATCGGGCATATACATGGGGCTCAGCGTCCCTCGTCCCGGAGACCGGCTAGATCCCGCGGGGTCTGATGAATCCCGGAGGGTTCGCCATAAACAGGCATGGAGAAGCGCGGCGCGGCGCATTCTTCATCACGAAGCGGCGCGAGGAGATGTTTGCGCAACGCGGTGTTCACCAAATCGCTCAGTGTCGTGCCGGCGTTTCCCGCCTCACGCTTCGCACGGCGAAAGAGTTGGTCATCAAGGACAAGAGTAGTTCTCATACAAACATACATATATATGCCTAGACGATTTCGTCAAGGAACCCTGCCTCAGCAGAATAAAAACAAGCTGCCGCCCTTGGTCAGCCGCGGGACTTTCCGCGGGACCGGTGCCAAAATCTGATTGTCGTTCCGACATTCGTCCGATCGGCGCCACCGTCGGAGGGAGGCGCGAAAGTTTTTTACCGGCTCAGAACTTCATGAAGCGGATGAGCCAGGGGAGAATCTTTTGTCCTTTGTTGAGCCAGTGGTTCAGGCGCGCGATGCGCTCGCGCGTGGCGCGGCGCTCCTTGGGTGGCATTTCGGATAGAGCGGCTTCCATGCGCCGGACCCGTTCCGCTGCCATATCCATCCGCGGGTGTAATTCATCCTTGATGAAGGCTGTGGCGAAACGGCTGAGCTCGAGGTCGGCCACGTAGTGATCGCGGCGGTCGCCTCTCTCATAGACGACCCGGACTGCGCCGAATGAGCGGAGAAGCTTGAGCCCTTGGCTGGCGGCTCCCAAGCTGATGTCCAAACGCTCCATAATGTCATCCATGGCCAGCGGCTTCGGGGCGACGAAAAGCAGCCCGTAAATCTCGCCAACCGACTTGGGTAAGCCTATCAGCCTCAAGAAGTGGATGAACATCTCGATCGCCTCTACCTCCCACGCGGAGAGGCCGGTTTTCTCGATTTCGGCGGTCAGTGGGGCCGACATGATGCCTGCTTCTTAAGAGACTGTTTCAGGAATTTCAAGAAAAAATGAAATAAATGATGGACGACGTAGAACCGGTTTCAGGCCGGCTCGGCAAGCGAGGCAGCGTTCGCGTCCTTGGACGAAAGGAAGGGCGTTGCTCCTTGCAGAGGCCAAGCGATGTTCAAATCCGGATCGTCCCAACGGATGCGCCGCTCGTGTTCCGGCGAATAAAAACCAGTTGTCTTGTAAGCGACGTCTGCGGTGTCACTCGTCACCAGAAATCCGTGGGCGAAACCCTCCGGAATCCATACCATGGTGTGGCTCTCGGCTTTTAATTCCAGACCGATCCATTTTCCGAAGGCGGCCGATGCAGGGCGCACATCGACCACGACATCGAAGATGGACCCGGAAAGGACAAAAACGAGTTTTCCTTGGGCCGCGGGTGCAACTTGGTAATGGAGGCCGCGCAGAACCCCACGTTTCGAGTGGAGGAAATTATCCTGCACAAAGCCCACCGTTTTTCCCATGGCCCGGTCAAAGGCGCGCTGGTTCCACGACTCCAAGAAAAAACCTCGGGCGTCTTCGAAAACTTGCGGAGTCAACAAGAGGACGCCGTCCAAATCCGTTCGGTTCACCTGCATACCGGTGTCAGCAAACTGGCCGGAATTCACCGCAAACTCAACTTTGTAATCGCAGAGTTCCGCTAACTGGTGCGGGCTCACCGGGAGTTGCGGGAGTCGACTGACAAAGATTTGCCATTGCCATAAAAACGCCGATCTGTTGCTTTGGCGAATCCCATGAGAGTCCGCTCATTCCGAGGTCTGGTCCCGCCGGTCGAATTGGCCGCGGATTTTGCTTCGCCACCGTATGATGTCCTTAACACCGCAGAGGCGCGGGAGATCATCGCCCAGCAGCCGAAAAGTTTTCTCCGCGTGGTGCGGTCGGAGGCGACGCTGCCGGAAAGTATCGATCCGTATTCTGCCGAGGTTTATGAGCAGGCGCGGAAAAATTTCATCCATATGCAGGACGAAGGTGAACTCGTCCGCGAGAAGTCACCGCAGATTTACCTCTACCGGCAAATCATGGGCGACCATGCGCAGACCGGAATCACCGCGGTATGCCATGCGGACGATTACGCAGCGGGCTTGATCAAGAAGCACGAAAAGACACGGCCGGACAAGGAGGATGACCGCGTGCGGTTGAACACGACGCTCTCCGCGCACATCGAGCCGGTCTTTTTGGCATTCGAATCGAATGCGGAAATCGAAAAATTGATGGAAGACGCGGCGGCAGCGGATCCGCTTTTTGATTTCACTGCGCCGGATGGAATCCGTCACACGCTCTGGCGCATGCCCGATGCGGATGCGGTGATGAAATCATTCGCTACCGTTCCGCACAGCTACATTGCCGACGGACATCATCGTTCGGCCGGTGCCGCACGCGTCGGTCTAGCCAAGCGCCAGGCGAATCCCGCGCATACGGGCGAAGAGGATTACAATTGGTTTCCCGCGGTGATGTTCCCGCAGGACCAGTTGAAAATCCTGCCTTACAACCGGCTGGTCACAGATTTGAACGGATTGCACCCGGAGGAATTTCTCGTGCGCGTCAGCCATGCCTGCCGCTTGGAACCATCGGGACCGCCATCACCGGACAACCCCGGACAGGTTTCCATG
>JBJTGE010000249.1:0-9180 GCA_046093785.1 Spartobacteria bacterium | reverse complement strand
ATGGTGAGGGTGACATCTTGGCGGGGTTGGATGCTGTCGCTGAGGCCGGTGATGTCGTAGGTTTCGGTGCCGTCGAGGTTGAGGGATTGCGCGCTGATGCCTTCGGGGAATTGGAGGGGGAGGACTCCCATGCCGACGAGGTTGGAGCGGTGGATGCGTTCGAAGCTTTGGGCGACGACGGCTTTGACTCCGAGCAGGCGGGTGCCTTTGGCGGCCCAGTCGCGGCTGGAGCCGGTGCCGTATTCTTGTCCGGCGAAGACGATGAGCGGGGTGCCTTCGGCTTGGTATTTCATGCAGGCGTCGTAGATGCTCATTTGCTCGCCGGTGGGCTGGTGGATCGTGAGTCCGCCTTCCACGCGCGTGCCGTCGGCTTTCGCGGGGATCATGAGGTTTTTGATTCGCACATTGGCGAAGGTGCCACGGGTCATGACGCGGTCGTTGCCACGGCGGCTGCCGTAGCTGTTGAAATCCACCGCCTCGATGCCGTTTTCGACGAGGTATTTTCCGGCGGGTGAGCTGGCTTTGATGGCACCGGCGGGCGAGATGTGGTCGGTCGTGACCGAGTCGCCGAAGATGCCCATCGGGCGGGCGCCTTTGATGTCAGAGATCGTTCCGGCGGACATGCCGAAGTTTTCGAAGAAGGGCGGCTCCTGGATGTAGGTGCTCTTGCTGTCCCAATCATAAATCTGGCCAACGCTGGATGGCACTTCGTTCCACTTGGGATTCTGGTCTGCGAAGCCGGTGTAGAGTTTTTGGAAAACCTCTGGCTTGAGGGCGGCCTGCATTTCGTTGCGGATTTCCTCGAGGCTTGGCCAGATGTCTTTCAGGAAAACATCAACGCCGGCGCTGTCCTTGGCGATGGGTTCTTTGGTGAGGTCGATGTCCACGCGGCCGGCGAGCGCGTAGGCGACGACGAGCGGGGGCGACATGAGGAAATTGGCGCGGATGTTTTGGTGAATGCGGGCCTCGAAGTTGCGGTTGCCCGAAAGGACAGCGGCGGTGACGAGGTCGTTCTCCACGATGGCAGATTCGATCTCCGGTGCGAGCGGGCCGGAGTTGCCGATGCAGGTCGTGCAACCGTAGCCGACGATCTGGAAGCCAAGCTGGTCGAGGTAGGGCTGAAGGCCGGTGGTCTCGAGGTAATCCTTCACAACGCGGGAGCCGGGAGCGAGTGATGTCTTGACGGCGGGATCGACGCGGAGGCCGCGCTGGGCGGCTTTTTTGGCGAGGAGACCGGCACCGATCATCACGCTTGGGTTGCTGGTGTTTGTGCAGCTCGTAATGGCGGCAATCAGCACCGAGCCGTTGCGGAGGTGGAGATCACCTTTGGCGTGGGCGGCGGTAATGGCATCCGGGGTCGGGCGGTCATTGACCATCTCGGCCTCATCGGCGCTCTGCGAACTGTTGCGTTTGACGGCAGCCAATTTGGAGAGGTCGTTCGCCGCCTTGCCGTAACCGCCTTCGGCAACGGATTTCGTGAGTAGGCTGGTGAAGGTGTTTTTGAGATCGGGGACATTGATGCGGTCTTGCGGGCGCTTGGGGCCTGCCACGCCGGGCTGAACGGTCGAGAGGTCGAGGTCGATATCCACGCTGTAGGCGATGTCGCCTTTTTTCGGCATGCCGAAGAGATTTTGGGCTTTGAAATAGTTCTCAAAGGCGCGGCATTGCGCGTCGGTGCGGCCGGTGGCGGCGAGGTAGTTGACGGATTCGGCATCGACGGGGAAGAAGCCCATGGTCGCTCCGTATTCGGGGGCCATGTTGGCGATCGTCGCGCGATCGGTGAGCGGGAGGCTGGCTGCGCCTTCGCCGTAGAACTCGACAAATTTTCCAACCACCTTCGCGGCGCGGAGGAGCTGGGTGACATGCAGGGCGAGGTCGGTCGCGGTGACGCCCTCGCGCAGGCGGCCGGTGAGGTTCACGCCGACAACCTCGGGAGTCAGGAAATAGACAGGCTGGCCGAGCATTCCGGCTTCGGCTTCGATACCGCCCACGCCCCAGCCAACGACGCCAAGGCCGTTGATCATGGTCGTGTGGGAATCGGTGCCAACGAGTGTGTCGGGGTAGTAGAGGTCGCCGGCGTTGAGAACGCCTTTTGCGAGATATTCAAGGTTCACTTGGTGCACGATGCCGATGCCGGGAGGCACGACGCCGAAGGTTTTGAATGCCTGCTGGCCCCATTTCAGGAACTGGTAGCGCTCGCGGTTGCGCTTGAATTCCATGTCGAGATTCAGCTGGAGCGCATTGGCGGAGCCGTAGAAATCCACTTGCACCGAGTGGTCCACGACGAGATCGACGGGCACGAGGGGCTCGATGATGGCCGGGTTGCCGCCGAGGCCTTTCACGGCTGTGCGCATGGCGGCGAGGTCCACCAGAAGCGGCACGCCGGTGAAGTCCTGCAGAACGATGCGGGCCACCACAAAAGGAATCTCCTCCTCGGCGGGAGCTTTCGCATTCCAGTTTGCGAGCGTCTCGACATCACGCGCCTGGACTTTTTTTCCATCGCAATTGCGGAGCACGGACTCGAGGACGATACGAATGCTGACGGGGAGTTTTGAAATCGGGCCGACGCCTGCTTCTTGCAGGGCGGGCAGGGAGTGGAGTTGGCCGGTTTTTCCGTTTCCGAGGTCGAAAGAGCGCAGGGTGTTGAATGGCGTGGTCATGGGTGTGGTGTTTTAAATCAGATTTCGGGGCTTCTGGGCAATAGCGATTCCATGGCGCATGGAGGCGCATTGATGCAGGCAAACTCGCGTTGGGCCAAGCGCACTCGGCCTCACATTGCGAGGCATCAGGCTTTTTTCAGGGCCTCGGTTTCGAGAACCTCGCGGCGCACGCTCTTGCCACGGAGTTTCGAGGCCCAGAGGACGACCGGCGCTGCGATGTAGATCGACGAGTAGGTTCCCACAAGGATGCCGACCAGAATCGCAAACGAGAAGTCGCGCAGCACGGCGCCGCCGAAGAAATAAAGGGCACCCACCGAGAGGAGTGTTGTGCCGCCGGTCAGGACTGTGCGGCTCAGAGTCTCGTTGATGCTTGTGTTCATGAGAGCCTGCACGGTGCCTCGCTCGCCGTTTTTCAGGCCTTCGCGGATGCGGTCATAAACAACGATGGTGTCATTGATCGAATAACCGGCGATGGTCAGGATGGCGCCAACCATCACGAGGGAAAGCTCGCCGCCGATGAGCGAAAAGACACCCAGAGTGATGATGACATCGTGCAGGAGCGCGACGAGAGCTCCGAGGGCGAAGGAAAACTCAAAGCGCAGGGTGACATAGAAAAGGATGCCGACCATGCCCAGTGCGAGCGCAATGAGGGCGCTCTTGGCGAATTCCAGGCCGATTTGGGGTCCCACGGTGTCTTGGCCAAACGCCACGATGCCGCTTTCCGGAAATGCCTTCTGGAGTTTGGCAAGGATTTCATTGGAAGTGCCCTGCAGGCTGCGGAAGGTGAGCATCTCTTTCGTGCCTTCGCGTTCGAACTGAATGACCACAGCTGGATCGTCCAGGGCCGCGCGGGCCTCGGCGACGCTGACGGGCTTGGAGGAATCGACGATCAGAAGGTCGCCGCCACGGAAATCGATGCCGAAATTTTTCTCTCCGCGCACGGCGAAGACAGCCACCGAGCCGCCGATGAAAATCAGCGAGATGGCGAGTGCGATCCAGCGTTTGCCCAAGAAATCGAAGGTTCGCTTCGGCACGAGGTCGAGCATTGTGATTTTGCTGAGGCCGAATTTGTCGACCATCCAGCGGAACCCTGTGCGGGTGAAAAGCAGGGCGGAGAACATCGAGGCGATGATGCCGAGGGTAAGGGTGACGGCGAATCCCTTCACCGAGCCGGTGGCCTGCCAGAAGAGGATGAGCGCGGTGATGAGGGTGGTCGCGTTGGCATCAAAAATGGCGCTGAACGCCTTGTCGTAGGCGCCGGTGAGGGCGGTCGAGAGGGATTTTCCAGCCGCCATTTCCTCTCGGAGGCGCTCGTAGATCAGAACATTGGCATCCACCGCCATGCCGATCGTGAGGATAATCCCCGCGATACCCGGCAAGGTGAGGGTGAAATTGAACATCGCCATCGTTCCAAGGAGCAGCAGGATATTCAAGAGCAGGCCGAAAACAGCAATCAGACCGGCGAACCGGTAGTAAAGAAGTGTGGCGAACATGACCAGCACGAGTCCGGAAACGCCGGCCATGATGCCGCTGCGGATGGAGTCGGCACCCAGAGTCGGCGAGACGCTGCGGGTCTCCTCGATCTGAACCGGCACGCGCAGCGGGTTCTCCAGTGCGCTTGCGAGGTCGCGGGCTTCCTTGTCGTCAAAATTGCCGGTGATCTGCGCGCGGCCGCCAAAGTGGTCACTCTGGAGCACGGGAGCGGAAATGACCTCGCCATCGAGCACGATCGCCATCTGGCGGCCTTTGTTCTGACGGGCGACTTCGTCGAAAAGTTTCGCTCCCTCGGCATTGAGTTCCAGCGAAACGCCGTAACCCTGCTGGTCGAAGTAGGCGAAGGCGCGGGTCACATACTCACCCGTAAGAGCGGCGCGGCGCTTGACGAGGATTTGGGTGGTGACCGTTTTGTCTTTTCCGGGACGGTAGGTCTTCAGCACGAGGGAGGGATCCATGACCTCCTCGCCTTTCTGGATGCGCTCCACACGGGCGGGGCCGCCTTCGTCCACGATGGCAAATTCCAATTTTGCCACGCGTTGAAGTTGGGATTTTGCCTCCTCCATCTGGTGGGTGTCGAGGCCAGCGATCTGCACCAGAATGCGATCCTTGCCTTGGGGCGTGATGACAGGCTCGCTGACACCGTATTGGTCCACGCGTTTGCGAATGACCTCCACAGCCTGCTCGAGCAGGTCGGGAGTGATGCCCCGCTCAGTCTGGGGAATGAGGCGGATGAGGAATGATGTGCCGCCCTGAAGGTCCAGACCGAGCCGGATTTTTTTATCCGGAGGCGTGATCTGCTCGATGCAGAAAGCCGCGAGCAGAACGCTCAGAACCAGTCCCAGCCAGCGTTTGCGAGAGGGCAGGTCGCTGGCAAAATACCAGCCAAAGAGCACAAGAAGGAGCAGGCCGAAGCAAAAGGTCAGGACGGGTGACATCGTATAGAGCGGGAAGCGGGCCGGGTGGTGGCCCTGAGTTTAGAATTAGGAACCAGCGGATTCCTTGTCGGCGGATTTCTCGACGGCTGCCACAGAGGCGCGGTCGAATTCCACCTTCACATTGTCTGCGATTTTGATGATGAGGGTTTTCTCCTTCACATTGGCGACTACGCCGTGGATGCCGGCGTTGGTCACGACTTGATCGCCGGTCTTGATGGATTCAACGAGTTTGGCGTGTTCCTTCGCCTTCTTCTGCTGCGGGCGGATGAGCAGGAAGTAGAAGATGATGAAGATGAAAATCAACGGCATCATCGAAACAAAGATGTTCGGTTGCGGTTGGCCGGGGGCTGCCTGTGCGAGAAGAATGAGAGTGGCAAATGTCATAATGGAGTCGCGAAGACTATAAGAGCGGGATTGGTTTGCAAGACCGATTGGCGGGTCGGCCCTGCGGCGCGGCAAATCCATCCTACCTGCGGCATCCCGAGTTTGCTGAGAGGGCGTAAAACTAAAGGTTGCGATTCCATGTCATCGGTTCTCGACTCTGGTGAAAGACTGAAACGATGAGAATCTCCTAACTCGTTGGGAGGGTGTAGATGATCGTATAAGGAAACCGGCGCAACGGGCAGTGACGAAATTGCTCTGAAACAAGCCCCCATGCTTTTGGAAATTTCAAAATCCGTTGAATCGCAGAGTCCAGTTCCTCAAGAAAGTCGGCACCCAGCCCCTGAACTCTGGACTCGTAAAATTGGGCGGCTTCTTCAATTTCCCCTGCGGCCGGAGAGAGGAAGCGGTAGGTCACTTGGCAAATTTTAATCGGAGCGACGCCATCGTTTCGGGACCGTCCAGAGCGGAAATCAAGCCACTCTGCCAAGCCTGCAAACGAGATTCAGACTCTTCAATCCACTTTTGTTTTAAGGCACCAGAGTCGGTCTCCAAGCTCACCAAGAGAAGATTTGCCAAAAGCGCCCTCTCCTTTTCCGGCAACATCAAGACCTCTTTCTCGAGAACGGGTAAATCCATGTCCGGAAAATATCCTGACAAATCGACTTTTCAAGCCGGGTTTCCGGCGGGCTTTGCGTCAGGCTGTCCAGATCCAACCCAGAAGAATGGCCCGTCCGCTCCATGCCACTGTGCGAATCCAGTTGGTCGCGACCAGTTGCCGGTGCGCCTTGTCATTCCATCCTTGGAGAAGCGTGCGATGCAGGGGGACTTGGAGGAAAAAAGTGGAGGCCCAGATCACTCCGAGAAGCAGGCCGCTGAGGAGAAAGGCACTCGAGTGGAGGCCTTCCACAAGCAGGAGTGCGAAAGTAAATATCTCACCCAGCATGAGGGGCACGACCACCCAGCCGGTGCGGTCGCAATGTTCCTTCTCATGCGCGGCGAAATTTTCCCGTTCGAAATTCGCCATCATGGGATAGTGGACGATTTGGACAAACCAGATCAGGCCCGCCATGGCGAAGGTGGTCAGGAGATGGACCGTGGCGGCGAGGCTCCCGTTCATCGGCTTACTTGCCGAGCAGAATGGAGATCGACCATTCCTTGGCCTCGTAGCTTTTCTGCGAGGGCAGTAGAACTTCGCCGCCGAGATCGCAGATGTCGTCCGGGGCGGGCAGGCTGGTATCCGCGAAGCGATGCCATTGCAGGGTCTTCGGCAGGACAGGAAGTCCGAAAGTGATCGGCTGGTAATACATGTTGCAGACCACATAAATGAATTGGTGGTTCCCTCCGAGGGCTTGTCCATGGCGGCCGCAAAGCATGAAGGCGATCGTGCGGCTGCTCGCCGACCAATCGGGATGCCAAGGCAGAACGCCGTGCCAGCTGATGTCCGGGTAGCCGCTGCCGATCTGGTCCATCTCGCTTAAAAAATCCGGCTGCCGGAGCGAGGGGGTCGCCTTTCGGAAGGCGATGATGGATTTCGTGAAGCGGAGCATTTCCTTGCCGAAGGCATCGGGTTTCCAATTCAACCAATTCCAATCGGCGTCATGACAGTAGGCGTTGTTGTTTCCACGCTGGGTGCGCCCGCTTTCGTCGCCCATGTAGATCATGGGAACGCCCTGGCTGACCATGAGCAGGGCCATCGCGTTTTTGCACTGGCGCAGGCGCAGCGCGTTGACGGCTGGATCGTCGGTCTCACCCTCGGAGCCGCAATTCCAGCTCAGGTTGTCATTCGACCCGTCCTGGTTGTTCTCGCCGTTTTCGAGGTTGTGCTTGCCGTTGTAGGAAAAAAGATCGCGCAGCGTGAAGCCGTCGTGGCAGGTGATGAAATTCACGCTCGCCGTCGGCTTGCGTCCGGCTGCCGCGTAGAGATCGGGTGATCCCAGAATGCGCTGCACCATTTCGCCGACCTGGCCGGGATCGCCCTTCAAGAAACGCCGCGCGCAATCGCGGTATTTGCCGTTCCATTCCATCCAACGCCCGTAGCTCGGAAAATTTCCCACCTGATAGAGCCCGCCGGCGTCCCAGGCTTCGGCGACGAGCTTGCAATCGGCCAGCACGGGGTCGTGGGCGAGGAATTCGAGCAGCGGCGGATTCGCGAGCGGACTGCCTTGGCTGTCGCGGCCGAGGATCGAAGCGAGGTCGAAACGGAAGCCGTCGATGTGATACTCGGACGCCCAGTAGCGCAGGCAGTTGATCACAAATTCCCGCACCGCCGGGTAGTTGCAGTTCACCGTATTTCCGCAGCCCGAGTAGTTCGCGAAATTTCCTTTCTCATCGAGGATATACCAAGTCTTGTTGTCGATGCCCCGGAACGAAAAAACCGGCCCGTCCGCGCCGCCTTCCGCCGTGTGGTTGAAGACGACATCGAGCATGACTTCGATGCCCTGCCCGTGAAGTGCCCGCACCATTTCCTTCATTTCGGCGACCTGCATGCTTTGGGCGCCAGTCGCCGCGTAACTGGCCTTCGGAGCGAAAAAACCCACCGTGCTGTAGCCCCAGTAGTTGCAGAGCGTTTCTCCATTCGTCGGATTCGTGCGGAGATTTTCCGTTTCGTCGAATTCAAAGACAGGCATGAGCTCCACGCAATTGATGCCAAGGCTCGCGAGGTCTTTCACTTTTTCCGCCAAGCCCGCAAATGTGCCCGGATTTTTGACCTTGGAACTCTCATGGCGCGTGAAGCCGCGCAGGTGCATTTCGTAAATGATGAGGTCGCTCGCAGGCACATGGGCAATGCCATTCGGTTCCAGCAATCCAGCGTCCGCAGGCACCCTCGAGCGGAACACCGGCTTGCGGGAAGCTTTCGGTTGGGCCATCCACTCCTCGCGTCCCACGACCTCGCGCGCATAGGGGTCGAGCAGGATTTTCGACGAGTCGAAATAATGTCCATCCCTCGCGCTGGAGGGGCCCTCCATGCGAAAGCCGTATTCCAGATTTTCAAATTCCAGATCGTTCACGACCATCGCCCACACATGGCCCAAGCGGTAGTTCTTGGGGAATGCGAGTTCCGCGATCGGCTTTTCCTGGCCGGCTTGGAAGAGAACCAGCGTGCATCCGGTCGCATTGGCGCTGAAGATGGAAAAATTGACGCCGCCGGGCACATGACTCACGCCGAAGGGCAGCAGGTGACCGCAACTCACACGGTATTTGCCGATTTTTTGAAAAGATGCCGCTGGGGAATTCATGGAGCGCGAATCGTAGTTTCCAAAACCAAAATCGCAAGCATCCGATAGGCTCGTTCTGCTTGGTTCGCACGCTTTCGTAAAATGCGCCGCCCGCATTTTACGCTTGCTGAGATTGCATCCAACCAGAAGATATCGCACCCTCCCAGTCCGCCTTGCCGGCGTGGCGAAATGGCAGACGCAAGGGACTTAAAATCCCTTATTCCGAAAGGAGTGTGCGGGTTCGAGTCCCGCCGCCGGCACTTCCTGTTTTTGCTGGCAGATTTTTTCAAATGGCATGAATTTCAGCGGCTTTTTAGCGTTGCCTGTTCGCGGTGGGTGGATAAAAGAGGGGTGAAAAGAGCTAATTTCCCAGAATATGTCTAAAAGTCTTTTACTGGCTGTGGCGATTGGTGTTTCGACTTTCTTTTTGTGGCAACATTTTTTCAAGCCTCCGGAGCCAGAAAAACTCACCCCGGAACAGGAAGTAGA
>JBJTGE010000248.1:0-11489 GCA_046093785.1 Spartobacteria bacterium | reverse complement strand
CGCTACAGGAGCCGCCTGCGCGGCACGATCCGGCAGTCACAGACAGCCGCTACAGGAGCCGCCCGCGCGACAGCGCGCATCGACTTCTTGGAGGGTCAGCGTCCTCGCCTGACCCAAATTTCCAGCACAGCAAACTCCATTTTTCTGTTGGCGGCCGACCTGTAGCGGAGTGTCTCTGAGCACCGATTTAAAAAATCATAGCTTGGATTGGCATAATCCATAGACTTACCTATCAAAATCAATAGACTGATCTATCAAAATGAAAAATGCCATCTTGCCAATTTTTGAGCGATCCTTTGTTTCTCTGCTGGAGCAGCGGCTGAGCGGGGATTCCCCGCTGATCCAGGTTTTAGTGGGGCCGCGCCAAGTCGGTAAAACCACCGGGGTGCGACAACTGCTCGATCGGTTTCAGAAACCGTTTTTTTATGCCAACGCCGATGGGGTTTTGGTGAGTGACAGGAGTTGGTTGCTGGAGCAATGGCAGAAGGCTTTGGCGCTGGGGGAAGGGGCTTTGTTGGTGGTTGACGAGATTCAGAAAATCCCCAACTGGGCCGAAGGCATCAAGGCGTTTTGGGATGCGCGGCCGGGTCGGATTCGGGTGTTGCTATTGGGATCGAGTTCCCTGCAACTGCGGAGCGGATTGACCGAGAGTTTGGCCGACCGTTTCGAGTTGACGCGTGTTTACCATTGGACATTTGCGGAGATGCATGCGGCTTTTGATTATTCACTGGAGCAGTATTTATCTTTTGGCGGCTACCCGGGAGCCGTGCGCTTCGAGGAGGATCTGGAGCATTGGTATGCCTACATGAAGGAGTCCATCGTGGAGGCGGTGATCGGCAAGGATATCCTCCAAAACCGGAGGGTCGCAAACCCCGCACTCTTCCGAAAAGCCTTTGAAATCCTCTGCCACTATCCGGCGCAGGAGATCAGCTTCACCAAGTTGCTTGGTCAATTGCAGGATCGCGGCAATACGGATTTGGTGAAGTATTACATCGAATTGTATGGAGGCGCGTTTCTGCTCTATGCCTTGCAGAAATACTCCGCCAAGGAGTGGTTGGCGCGAAGTTCGACCCCCAAGATGCTCCCGGCCTGCCCCGCGCTTTACACGATGGCTTCCGGGAAAATGGACGAAAACGATTCCGAGCGGCGCGGCCGGGTTTTTGAATTGGCGGTGGGTGCCGAGTTGATTCAATCCCCGGGCGAGCTTTTTTACTGGCGAGAGAAGCAAGCCGAGGTCGATTTTGTCTTCAAATCCCACGGCAAGCTCTATGCGATCGAGGTCAAATCCGGCCGCAAAAAATCCGCCAAGGGCTTGGACTCCTTTCTGGGAAAATTTCCAAATGCCCGCCGGATTGTGATCACGCCGGAAAACTTCCCGCAGTTCTCTCAAGAGCGGTTGGCCTTTTTGGAAAAACTCGCGGTCTGAGAAAGCAAGAGGGATGACGGAAGAAGGAAAAAACGGTCCCAGGCGGAGTGATCCTGCCTGGTAGGACGCTCGGCGAGCGGGCCGAAACTCCAGAGCGCGAAGCGCCGTTTCCCAAGTCCCGGGGAGCGCGTCCGCCCTCGGGCCTCCGGCTTGTAGCCTACGCCTCGGAAAGAGCAAAGCCACGGGCCTCGCGGGGCGATTGGAAAAAATGCGGCCGAAGGCCGGTGGCGTTTTTGAATGTCGGGCGCGGGGCGCACCCGCCGGCGCCCGGGGCGAGCGCGCTCCCCGGGACCTGCGCTGCCGCGCCAGCGCATCGTAAAATTGGAGGGCGGTGCGCTGTCAGCGCCCAAGTCCGGGGAAAATAGTTTCTTGCAAGAAAACGCGGTGACGAAACTCAGATGCGGCGCATTACCGTGTCGCGCAGGAAGCGGGCGTCGTCGCGGTTCGGGTAGTCGAGTGTGTAGTGGAGACCGCGGCTTTCTTTTCGGCTCAAGGCGCAGTCCACGACGAGGGAGGCGACAGTGACCAGGTTGCGGAGTTCGAGGAGGTCGGTGGTGACTTTGAAATTCCAGTAAAACTCCTGCACTTCGGCGTGGAGGTTTCGCAGGCGTGTGGCGGCGCGCTGGAGGCGTTTGTCCGTGCGGACGATGCCGACATAATCCCACATGAGGCGGCGGATTTCCTCCCAGTTGTGCGAGATGACGACGAGTTCATCGACATCCTGCACGCTCCCGGGTCGCCACTCGGGCAGGTCGATGGTCACCGGATCGCGCTGGCGGCGGGTGGCTTTTTCAAAGGCGCTGTGGGCCATCACGACTCCTTCGAGGAGCGAGTTGCTGGCGAGGCGGTTTGCCCCGTGCAGGCCGGTGCACGCGGCTTCGCCGATCGCGTAGAGGCCGCGCAGCGAGGTCTCGCCCTGCAGGTCGGTCTTCACGCCGCCGCATTGGTAGTGGGCGGCAGGGACCACGGGGATCGGTTCGCGTGTGATGTCAAGACCGGCGCGGAGGCAGGTTTCGTAAATCGAAGGAAAGCGGGATTTGATGAAATCCGCCGGCTTGTGGGTGATGTCCAAATACACGCACTTGGTGCCACTGCGTTTCATTTCGGCATCGATGGCCCGGGCCACGATATCGCGCGGGGCGAGTTCTTTTTGGGGATTGTGCCGCTCCATGAAGCGGCGGCCGCGTTCGTTGACCAGGATGGCACCTTCACCGCGAACGGCCTCGGAGATGAGAAATGATTTGATCGCCGGGTGGTAGAGGCATGTCGGGTGGAACTGGATGAACTCCATGTTCGCGATCACAGCACCGGCCCTCCAGGCCATGGCGACGCCATCCCCCGTGGCGATGTCGGGGTTTGTCGTGTAGAGATACACCTTCCCGCAACCGCCTGTGGCCAGCACGGTGACATCGCTGCGCAGCGTCTCGACCTCGCCTGTGGCCTCGTTGAGGACATAGACTCCCACGCAACTGTTCTCCATCGCGTAGCCGAGTTTGCCGGTCGTTATGAAATCCACCGCCATGTGGTTTTCCATGACTTCGATACTCGGATGCGAGGCGATCTGGGCCACAAGTGCGCTTTCGATTTCGCGCCCCGTGGTATCCCGGAAATGCAGAATCCGGCGCTTGGAGTGGCCGCCCTCGCGTCCGAGGTCCAGTTCGTGGTGGCCGTTTCCGTTTTCCCGCTGATCGAAATGCACGCCAAGGCTCATGAGTTCGGCGATGCGCTCGGGGCCTTCGGTGATGATCTTCCGCACGGCGTCTTCGTGGCAGAGCCCCGCTCCGGCATCCAGCGTGTCGCGGATGTGCAACTCGAAGGAATCCTCGTCGCTCATCACACAAGCCACGCCGCCTTGCGCCCAGGCGGTGTTTGAATCCGCGAGTGCGCGCTTTGTAATAAGGGCCACGCGGCCCTTGTCAGCCGCCTTGAGCGCGAACGACAGGCCGGCTATGCCGCTGCCGAGGACGATGAAATCAAATTCTCTCATGGGATCGGGGGGAGGGGAATGTTGTCGATGAGGCGGGCTTTGCCGAGAAAGACGGCGGCGGCAAGGCGTCCGGCGGTTTTCCGGTTGGATAGCGAATGCAGTGTCGAGGCATCCACCGCTTCGATGTAGTCGATGCGGGCTCCGGGAATCTTGACGATCGCGGCGGTGCAGGATTTCACGACCGCCTGCGGGCTTTTGAGTTTCGAAGCCTCGGCCATGGCCGCATGGATACGGGGGGCGAGTGTGCGCTCGGCAGGCGTGAGATAGGCGTTGCGGGAACTGGCGGCGAGGCCATCCGCCTCGCGCACGGTGGGGAAAGGCTCGATGGCGATGGGGAAATTCAAATCCCGCACCATGCGGCGAATGATGGCGAGTTGTTGCCAGTCCTTCTCGCCGAAAACGGCGTGCGTGGGCTGGGTGGCGAGGAAAAGTTTGGCCACGACCGTGCAGACGCCTGCGAAATGCCCCGGTCGGCTCCGCCCGCAGAGCGTCTCCGAGAGGCTCGATTCACCAACGGTCACGCTGGCATCGGCTGCATACATCTCATCCACTGTGGGAAGAAAAACGGCATCCGCCCCGGCGCGTTTGCAGACCGCGAGATCCTTCGCAAGCGGACGGGGGTAGGCGTTGAAATCCTCTTTCGGGCCGAATTGTGTCGGGTTCACAAAAATCGAAACCACGACACGGCCCTCCTGCCCCGCCAATTTTCGGGCGTGTCGGATGAGTGCCTCATGTCCGTGATGGAGAGCTCCCATGGTGGGAACCAAGACGACTCTTTTCGCCGCATCGTTCCTCCAGCGTCTGGCGGCTGCTATTGTTTTCAGGGATTTCAAAGCGGCCATTTTATTCGTCCTTTGGCGTCGGACTGCTTGGAGACCGGGCACCGTCCGGGGAAGACGATTGGGGGTTAATTTTGCGCCGGCGCGGCAGCCTCGGGAGCGGGTTCCAAAACGGCGCTTTCGGCCTCAGGGGTGGATTGCGGCGTGGCTTCGACGGCAGTTGCGGCAGGTGTGGCCTCGACCACCGGAGTCGCTTCGACAGCAGGAGTTGCTTCGACAGCAGGAGTTGCTTCGGCAGCAGGAGTCGCTTCGGGAGTGCTCACAGGCGCTGGAGTGGAAACCGCCGCCGGCACGGGCTCGCTGAGGAGTTTTTTCTGAATGGCGGATTTGCCGGAATTCGCCTTTGCGGTGAGAATGGAAAGAAGGAGAGTGATCGCAAAAAAGGCTATACCCATCCAAGTGGTGAACCTGGCCAAAACATTGGTTGTTTGCGATCCGAAGACATTGTCCGTGATTCCGCCTCCGAAGGCCGACCCCAAGCCCTCGCTGCGCGGGCGCTGCATGAGGACAACCAAAATCATAAACACGCAAACCAGAACATGGACGACGATGAGAAGTGACAAAACGATGGACATAGAAGAGGCGAGGAAGTTAGTCGCGTGCGCGGTTTAGTAAAGACAAGAAATCACTGGTTCGCGGGTGGAACCAAGCCCGGTTCGCCCCGTGTTCCTGCGGCTTGCGCGATCATTTGGGGGAAAAGAACCGAGGCCGACTCGACGACAGCTTTCGGGCCTGTCATTTTCACAAAGACATCGCCGGATTGCTCGTCGGCGAGGATCGCTCCCAGAAGGGCGTAGTTTTCCAATGGCGTGGTCGGACCTCCAGGCATGCCGCTTTGGAATGTGCCGGCGGCTTGCACATAAAAAACGCGGGTGCGGCCTTCCGTGACTTCATTTTGCGAGGTGGGGCCACCTTGGAATTGACCAAACCAGCGGTCGACATTTGCTTTGATTCCACCGCCTTGGCCGGGGCCAAAGTGGAAAAAAGTGACCTCGGCTTTTTCCTGATTGGTTCCCGGAACTTCCAGCTGCGCCTTCCGCATGGCGCTGGAGGGAACGATCCATTTCCAATTGTCGGGACGGGTAAAGGTGAACGCCCCGACTTGGAATTCCAGCGGGTCTGCCGCAAGAACGGCTGCAGATGTGGCGATCAGTAGAAAAAGGGATCGTAGTGTCATCGTGGGCTGCGGATTTCTTGAGGCGTTGCACGCGGAGTCGGCACCGGGAACTGCGGATTCGTATTTGTTGGTGGTGGGGGCTGTGCGTTTATGCCTGTATTGCTGGCTTGTTGAGCGGCAGACTGTGCGGCATCGCCCACGGCTTGGGCATCGACGCCGGCCACGCTCTCGACAATTTGGCTGGTGACTTGAGTCGCTTGTTGGGGCTGGGCTGCAGCCACGCTTTGGGCGATTTGCACAGCGGCTTCAGGAACCGCAGCAGCGACGGAGGCTGCGATTTGAGGGGCGCTGGATGGGGCCACGGAGGCAACTGCGCCGGCGACGGCTGCGGCGGCTTCAGGAACCGCAGCCGCGACGGAGGTTGCGATTTGAGCGGCGCTGGATGGGGCCACAGAGGCAACAGAAGCTGCGATAGCTGCCGCTGATGCAGGGACAGCCTGTGCCACGCTGGTGGCAATGGCTGCCGCAGAGGCGGGAGCGACTGTTGCCACGGAGGCGGCAATTTGTGGGGCCAGTGAGGGCGAAATCAAGGCGGCTGTTGAGGCAATTTGGGGTGCGGCATTCGGTGCGAGTTCCGCTGCGGCTGCGGCGATTTCAGCTGCGGCTGCGGGCGTTTCCGTGGCGAGTTGTTTAACGGCTTCAACGACGGCTTCATCGCCTTTGCTTGCGGCTTCCTCGAGCGTTTTTTGTTGTTCCGGCAGGAGTGATGATGAGGCGGATTCGCGGCTCTGGGCGGCGGCCACCACGGCTTGGGCGAAGACTGTCTGTCCGGATGATCTTTGGGATGACACGGAGGATAAAATACTGCTGCCCGCCTCTGCCGAGAGCTGGCTGGTCGCGGGGGCTTGGATTGTTCCTCCTTGGCCGGATTGGGATGGCGTCATGGCAACCGTGCTTGCTGTGCCTGCGGCCACCGGAACGGCCTGACCTCCGCCTGCGGAACGCACACCGACTTGTCCGGAGGCCACACCGACGGTGAATGATTTTGGTGTGCCATTGGAATTTTTCACGGCGCTGGTCTTGAAATCCGTGCCCCGAATACCGGCCGAGCCAAGTGGCGTGCTAACCTCGAGACTGGATCCGGGTTTGAGTTTTTTCACGCCGGTGATGATGTCGCCGTATTCCAGAAACCCGGTGGTTTTTGATTTCGATGGTTCGGATTTCATCTCTGCAAGTTTATCCGGGGCAACATCCCACGGCGCCTGCTGGAATTCCTGGATCAGAAATTTCGTCGAGGGGGTGACCTCCATTACGATCCCGTTCTCGAAGGCGAGCGAGGCTTTGCCTTTCGGGCCGGTGGTGATGATCTGGCCTTGCTTCAAAATCGCGCCTTTCGAGGGAGTCAGCGTTTGGTCGCTCGAGGAGTTGGTGATTTTTACATCACCTTCGAATGAAGTAAGAACAATGATGCCGTTTTTCATTGGAACATCATCGGTTTGTTGGGCGCTGACGAATAACGGGCATGCCAAAAATGCCATCGCAAGCAGTTGATATGCGGTTCGTAGGGTGGTCGAGAGTTTCATGGAAAATACCTTCTTTTCCATGCCTAAACCTCCTTCCCTTCCGCGACAAGGGAAAACAGACGCGTTTTTTAAAATGAAGCAGATGGTGCCGGCGTTGGTAAATGCGTTTCTTTCATGTCAGCACTATGGAGCCAGGAGTTGGTTCCGCTCCGCCGTCTCCAGCCAGGCATCGGCGATCAGTTGAAAACCGGCATGGGTGGCATGGGTGCCATCGTAGGCTCAATAGGCTGCCGGAGCGAGTGCGAGAGCTTTGTCGAAGAGGCTTTGCAACGGAAGGAGCGGAGCATCGAATTCACTGGCAATCGCGGCGATTCCCTCTTGGATCGGCTTCATCGCGGCCTGCCACGCCGCCGTGACCTCTCCCGCTTCGAGCAGGAAGGGCTCCAATAACAAAAAACGAACCCGGGGTTTTGCGCGCGCATTTGCTCCAGCATCCGGCGGTAGGATGCAAGCACTTCGGCATCGGGGATGTCTTTGGATTCCATCTGACGGCGAAGGATGTTGTTCACACCAATAAGCAGCGAGAGCAGATCGGGATGGTGGTCGATGGAATCGGCCTGCCAGCGTTTCTCCAGATCTTGCACGGTATTCCCGCTGATCCCCCTGTTGACGAATTCAAAACGGCGATCCGGATGGCGCAAACCGAGCCGTGCAGCAACGAGGAAGGCGTAGCCGTTGCCGAGTTGGAATGCCGGATTGATCTCCTCCGGCTTGCGGAAGGCATCGGTGATCGAGTCACCTTGGAATAGTATTTTCATCTTTTCAAAATCACCTCTTCAGGGCTGCGAGATGAACCACCAGCGAGTCATAGCCGACGGTTCGTTGATAGCGCTCCTCGTTTTCCACATGCGCGTGTTCCTGAATGACTGTAATCGCGGCGACACGTTCGGAGAGTTTCTTCAAAAGGGACCGCACGAGAAGCCGGGCATGAGGTGCCCCCAAACAAAAATGGGTGCCGATCCCGAAAGCCACATGGGGATTGGGCTTGCGATCCAGTTTAACCTGGTCTGCGGCTGATCCCCGCGCTCATTTTGAAAGCATCCCTCGGCCAGAAACCGAAAAATCAACTCCAGAACCCGCTGATTATCCTGAAAAAATCCCCCGCGATTATTGTGACGCGGAACATGAGGTCGACCAGTCGAGTTCCTGACGGCCGCAGGAGGTGATCAAGCGGCTGATCATGCGGTGTGCGGGGGTGAGCACATGGGCCAGGGCGAGTCGGATGGCGCGCTGGTGGGTGCGGTGTTGGCTGAAGGCGGAGGCCCAGCCTTCGAGGAGTTTGAGGAAGGCGTCGAGCAGCGGTGTGGAGGAAATGGTGGGCGACTCGGTGTTCATGGGCGTGGGGAGTCGGCGGCGAGGAGGGCAAAGGTGTTTTTGTCGGTGCGCGTGAAGCGGTCGCGGCGGTTGACGCGTTTGGAGAGGGCGGAAACGAGCGACTCGCGGTCCACGGTGGTGCCGAACTTGGCGGCGATGCGTTCGATGAGGGCGGTGATGTGGAGAGGGCAACCAGCGGATGAGAGTATGTCGAAAACCATGTCTATTTGAGATAGACCTTTTCTTCGCCGGGAGGCGCCTGGGGAATGCTCTTCAGTCGAGCCGGAGGATTTCCGGGAGCGGAGCGAGCGGATAGCTTTTAATTGAGCGGCTAGAGAAGCCTCTACGGCCTCCAGAACCGCCGAGCGGAGTGAGTCGTTGTCCATGGAGGTGAAGGCTGGCGGAATTATGTAGGTATGTCAAATAAAATTTATCAACCTGCCCGAATTTCGATTTTCAAATGTCCAAACTCCAGCGCCGCTTCGCGGCTGAAAAATGGGTCATGCGAGGACGATGACCCTCCCAACTTGCACGAAGCGCGCTGACGCGCGGGTTGGGTTGCGGCGTGTCTATTTTCGCCGTGGGCGTCTCCCAACCAGCGTGAATCATCTCATTTGATGCGGTCGTGCCCACTCCTTCACCTTTCGGGCCTCTTTCTCACGCCCACCCTGGCGCTCGATTGTGGTTGAAAAAAACCATCCCCTCCCGGCAGTCATAGACAGCCGCTACAGCACCCGCGCGGCAGCGCGTCACGCAGCGGCGCTTTCGGAGAGATCGCCCTACCCAGTTCGCGCCTTGAGCGGCCCGCAAAATCGATTGGGTGGACTTGAGCAAAGATTCAGTTGCCAGAGCGAGCGTCGGGTTGTATGAGACTAATGCGCGGCGGGGTAGCCAAGTGGTAAGGCACGGCTCTGCAAAAGCTGTATTCGTCGGTTCGATTCCGACCCTCGCCTCATTTTTTTTAAGCCGCTCTGGTAAAGTCTCTGTGGGATTGAGAAGTTTTTTGGCTCCTTCAAGACTCAGTATTTCCAGCGAACAAAGCGGCGAGGTTTTGATCGGTTTCGGAGTCCTCGATGAGGGCGAGGTCCCGGAGGTCTTTTTCAAAAAGGCGCATGCCTGCTATCTCGGAGACGGGTAGCCATTCGTCGAGGTGTCGCATCACTGTGCGAAGGTCGGTGTCGGCGGGCTGTTCGTCCTCGACGGGAAGTCCGCTTGCGTAGTTTGTGTGCTGGCGGTTGCGTCGTGGCTTTGACGTTTTGGGAACAGGGCAAAGCTGAATCCATGCATCGGCGCGAATTGTTCGCGTATCTGCGGCGAGCCAGATCAGCACGGCTCCATCGGACAGGCATGTGTGTGAGTGGGCGTGGATGTGAACATGAGGTGGGCGGTTGCGCAGGACTTCGAAGAGCATGAGCGCCGTGTCGTGGATCATCATTCCGGGGCCCAGCAATTCGAGCGTTACTTTATCCGTATCCTCGCGCAGAGCCTCATACAGATTGGATAGAAGGATGCCCGGGTCGCGTTCGGCAAGGTTGAGGAACATTAGAGGGCGCAGGTGGAATCGTTGGCGCGTGACGGAACTTTGAGTTTTTGGCCGATACGCAATTGGCGTGGATCGGTGATGCCGTTGGCCTCCATGAGTTCGCTGTAGGTGACTTGGAGACGGCGGGAGACGGCATAAAGGTTGTCGCCGCTGCTGAGCGTGTATTCGCTGACAGGCGCCGGGGGCGGTGTTGCGGCAACAGCTTTTGCCGGGGTCGGCGATGGGATAATTTCGGCAACGATTGGCTGAGGACTTGTGGATACCGGAATTCTTTCCTGCACTTCGGCATCCGCCTTGGTGTGGGGTGCTGTGTTTTTTGCTGCGAGTAATGTCTCCTTGAGCGTGGCTTCACTTGGTTTGGGAGCAGGCGGCGCGGTTGGAGTTGTTTTGGGGGCGGCGACCGCAACCGCATTGGAGGGGATGGATTTTGAAGACACGCGCTCGGCGGGTTTGGGCGCAACAGGCACCGGCTTCGGTGCCGCTGCAACCTTCTTCGGAGCGGGTGGCAACGCCTTCACTTCAGGCGTTGCGTCGGGTTGAGGCCATTCGTTTCTGGCGAGTGCATCGGACTTTGGACCTTGGGCTGTTGTCTTTGGCGTCTCCACCGCTGCGGTGGGGTGGGGGACTTTGGGCTTCAGGCTGCTCGTGGCATAGATACCGCACAGCAGGATCACATGGAAACCCAGCACGATCAGGAAGGCCCATTTGAAGGAAAGCCCCACCTTGATGAAGCGGGCTTTCATTTTGTTTTTTTCGAGTTCCGTTTCGGGATCGACATCGATCCAGTGAGGATGGCGGGTTGGGTAGGATGGGGATGTTTTCATCGCCCGCTGTATCCTTCAAAAAGTGAGTGAATGCAAATCGCCGGGGCCTTTTGATCCTTTGCTGGTCTCGTTTTCCGGCCATTCGACCAGCAGGCGTGACCATTCAACCGGTGAAATCAACCGTTCGTTGAATTTGCAAAAAAGTTCGTTTTCAGACCGCCTTGAGTCGGCGAAATTCGGAACTGTGCCTTCGCGAGAGTTCGACCTTCACGCCATTGGCCATGGTCAAAATCATGAAGCCCCCGTCGGCGTCCTCGACATTGGCGATATGGTCCAAATTCACCGCATGGCTGCGACTGGCCAGAAAGAAAATCTCCTCGTTCAAGCGTTCGCGCACACTTTTGAGAGTGCCATTCACCGTCACCCCGCGCCCGTCTCCAAGCAGCAGGCGGGTGTAGGCATCCGAGGCCTCCAGCACTTGGATATCCCCAACGCGGAGCAGCACATTCTTGCTGCCGTCACGAAAAAGCACCTTCTCTTCGCTTGAGAAAGGCCGCTCCTCGGCAGGCTGCGAAACACGCTTGAGGCTTTCCTTCAAGCGGCGGGGATCAACTGGCTTCAGCAAATAATCCACCGCCCGCACCTCGAAAGCGCGAAGTGCATGGTCGGGATGCGCCGTGATAAAGATCGCCGGAATTCCCTCCGCAGGCAGGGTGTCGAGCAGGTCGAACCCCACCTTTCCCCCGCGCAATTCCACATCCAGCAGCAACACATCCGGCCGCTCCTCATTCAATGCCTTCACGGCCTGTTCAATCGTCCCGACATCGCGCACATCCGTCACACCGATTTGGGCCAGCACTTGTCTCATGCCCCGCCGCGCAGGCGGTTCGTCGTCGAGTATCAGAACCTTCATTGA
>JBJTGE010000247.1:0-5269 GCA_046093785.1 Spartobacteria bacterium | reverse complement strand
GCTCCGCCGCCCCGTGCGGCGGACCTTCCATTCCCACGGATCACCTGCGGGCTTGCCAATACCCCGCCTCCTGTTCGCATGAAAGCCTACCGTATCGAGCGGTCACCAGCATCTGCGTTGAGATGGTTGAGAAAGACCGGTCTTGCAGCTATTCGGTCTCTTGTTTGCCTTGCACTCTTGAGTGCCTGCCAGACGAAGAGAGTGGTCCAAGCACCGTCCGAAACGGTGTTCACGGGTGTATCAACGGCGGGTTCAACAGCTCGTCAGATAGTTCCGCGCACACCGCATCCGACAGTTCCACCCGCTCGGCAAGAGCAACCCGATTCCGTTCTGCCACCGCGACCCCAAGCCGTCTCAGCGCAGGTTGGAGAACGCTTACGCTCATCTTTTGAAGTCGCGGATATTGGCGACGAAAGCATCCGGGTTCAAAAATTCTCAGCCCAAGCCGCACCCCCTTCGCTGTTCGAAGAAGCCATTATTCTCGGCAAGCTTCGTGCGTTTTTAAAATCATCCAACGCCTCCGGAAACCAATCCGTCACATTTCAAAACGGAACAGCTGTCGTGAGTTTTTCACCACGCATCAACTCGGGCACCGCATCGGTCTTGATTGCAAAAATGCTTTCACTGGATGGCGTGAACGAAGTGCGCGCAGGCTTCGGCGACTGATACCGTCAGGATTCCGGCTGCAAGTAGCCTTTGGCCAATTCCGTGCAGTCGACCACTTGAGCCTCCTCCCAAGCCCTGTCGCGGCCGAGTTCCTTGGCCAGCAAAGCGGCGACCTTCGGCGCTGACTCAATGGCAGCACGGGCATCCAAAAGAAGAGCCCGTGTGCGACGGGCGAGCACATCCTCCACCGTCCGCGCCTGCTCTTGCCGGGCGGCTTGGACGACGGCCGCCATCTGATAAGGCAGGCGCGGGTGCAGAAGTTCTCCCAGCGAGGCGTCCTCCTGCACAAGCGCGAGCACATCGGCGGCTTCGCTGCCATAAACGGCGAGCCAATCCGGCAGTGACTCCGCATTCGGACTGCGCCAGCCGTGAAGTTGCAGATTTTCGGTGACGCAAGGACGGTCTTCGAGGCCTGCGAGAGTGATGGCTTTATCGAGCGTGTCCTCCGCCATTTGCCGGTAGGTCGTCCACTTTCCTCCGACGATCGTGACCAAGCCCCCATCCGAAACCAGAACCTCGTGATTCCTCGAAATCGCCTTCGTGGCTGTGCCATCCTTGCCGGGCGGGCGGACCAATGGACGCTGGCCTGCAAACACAGCGAGGATATCTTTTTCCTGGGGATCGCGGGCCAGATACCGCGCGGCATTGCGCAGAATAAAGCCAATCTCCTCCTTCAAGGCACGAGGCTCCAGGTCGGCATGATCCATCGGCGTATCAGTGGTTCCAACAAGCACCTTTCCATGCCACGGGATCACAAAGAGAACGCGTCCATCGTCCGTGTGCGGCACCATCACCGCCGAATCGCCCTGTAAAAACGAGCGATCAAAAACCAAATGCACGCCTTGGCTGGGCTGCACGGCGCGTTGAGCCTTGGAGTCATCCATGAGACGGATTTCATCACTAAAAATTCCGGTGGCATTCACCACGACACGGGCTTTGACCTGATAGTCGCAGCCCGTTTCGACATCCGTGAAATGAACACCGCTCACGAGGCCGTGTGTTTTTGCCAGACCGGTCACGCGCGCGTGGTTGAGCGCGCAGGCCCCGTGATGAACTGCTGTTCGCGCCAAAGTGATCGCGAGCCGGGCATCGTCAAACTGCCCGTCAAAATACTCCACGCCTCCAAGCAAGTGCTCCGCCTCGATATTTGGAATCCGTGCCATCGTCTCCTCGCGCGAGAGCAAATGCGACGGCGCAAGGTTCAGCTTGCCCGCCAAGGCGTCGTAAACTTTGAGTCCGATGCCAAAAAATGGCCCCTCCCACCACTGGTAGCGGGGCACGATGAAAGATAAATGATGCACCAGATGCGGTGCGTTGCGGTGCATGAGTCCACGCTCGCGCAGGGCCTCCAGCACGAGCGGGATATCGCCTTGCTCGAGATACCGAACCCCACCATGCACGAGCTTGGTGCTGCGGCTGGATGTGCCTTTCGCAAAATCCGAGGCCTCGAGAAGAATTGTGCGGAAGCCGCGCGTGGCGGCATCCACCGCCACACCCAAACCAGTCGCCCCGCCGCCAATGATGGCCACATCCCACTCGGGGACTTGTTCGACTTGCTGCAAAAGTTTTTTTCGATTCATGGCTTTGTCTCCCATTTTTGAGCGCGCTTCACGGCACGCTTCCAGGTTTTCAGTTTGGCTTTGCGGTCACAAGGCGCGGTTTGAGCCTCGAACCGCCGCTCGGTGTTTCGGATTGCAGAGAGGGCGTCGATATCAGGCCAAATGCCTGCGCCAAGCCCCGCCAGCATGGCGGCACCGAAGGCCGTGCTTTCGATGTTCGATGGACGCTCGACTTCGACTCCAAGGACATCGGCCTGCGTTTGCATAAGGAGGTCGCTGGCACAGGCGCCACCATCGACCCGAAGGGTTGTGATTTTGTTTGCGGAGTCTTTCTCCATGGCGGCCACGAGGTCGGCCACCTGAAAAGCGATGCCATCAAGCGTTGCGCGGGCAATGTGCGCGGCAGTCGTTCCACGCGTCATGCCAAGCAGTGTGCCCCTCGCGCCTGAATCCCAATACGGCGCTCCAAGTCCGGTGAAAGCGGGAACAAGCACGACACCGCCGCTGTCTGGAACGCGTGCGGCAAGTTCATTGACCTCGGGGGCGGAGCGAATGATTCCCAGTCCGTCGCGAAGCCATTGGATCGAGGCCCCTCCCATGAACACGCTGCCCTCGAGCGCGTATTCCATGCGGCCGTTACCAATCCTCCAAGCCACCGTTGTGAGAAGACGATTCGAACTCGCGATGGCCTCCGCTTCAGTGAAAACCAATAAAAAACATCCCGTGCCATAGGTGCACTTCACCATTCCCGGCCTGATGCAAAGCTGACCGAAGAGCGCACTCTGCTGATCGCCAATCGCACTGCAAATCGGCACCGAGTGCCCCAAAATCGAGGCATCGATCTCAGCCAATCTCCCGCTGCTTGAGACGATCTTGGGCAGAACCGCTTCGGGAATTCCAAAAAGGGCCAAAAGCTCGGGATCCCAACATCCAAGGCGAATGTTCATGAGCATCGTGCGCGAGGCGTTGCTCACATCCGTGACATGGGTTTTGCCCCCGCTAAGCTTGTGGATGAGCCAACTGTCGATGGTTCCGACAGCCAACTCGCCGACAAGCGCGCGAGTGTGGCCATTCGGAATCTCGCCCAGAATCCAGTGGATTTTACTGGCTGAAAAATAGGGATCGAGGAGCAACCCCGTGCGCTCTTGGACGAGTGCTTCCTTGCCTTCACCGCGCAAGGCATCCATGAACGCCCCTGTTCGCCGGTCTTGCCACACGATGGCCGGATGCACCGGCTCGCCGGTCGCGCGGTCCCAGACCACCACAGTCTCACGCTGGTTTGTGATGCCTGCAGCGGCAATATCCTGCGGCTTGATTCCCGCCTTAGCCACAGCCTCCCGGGCGGTCGAAACGATGGAGTCCCAGATTTCCGAGGCATCGTGCTCAACCCAACCGGGCTGGGGAAAATGTTGCGTGAACTCGCGCTGGGCGGACGCAAGCGGTTTCAGAAACTCGTCGTAAACAATCGACCGCGAACTCGTCGTTCCTTGGTCGAGGGCAAGAATGTATTTCATAAAATCAAAAGGGCCCAAGTGCCTTGTGAACCAATGCGGCAAGGACCGCGCCGATCAAGGGGCCTGCCACGGGAATCCATGAGTAAGACCAGTCGCTACCCGTTTTTCCGGAGATCGGCAAAATGGCATGCATCAGACGGGGCCCGAGATCCCGCGCGGGATTGATGGCATATCCTGTGGGCCCGCCCAGCGAGAGGCCGATAGACCAAACCAGAAGCCCGACCGGCAGGGCTCCAAGCGCTCCCAGATCGATTGGAAAAACTCCGATGCCCGGCGGCTCGCCGCTGGCGCCCTTCATGCAAAAGACGCCGAAGATCAGAACGAAAGTTCCTATAATCTCACAAGCCAGGTTGGATGGAATCGAGCGAATCGCCGGGGCCGTGCAAAAGGCCGCCCGCTTTGCCTCGGCGTCGTCCGTGATTTTCCAATGCGGAAAAAATGCCACCCAGACAATGGCCGCGCCGGTCATCGCGCCGAGCATCTGCGCCAGAATGTAGGTGGGAACACTCTCCCAAGGGAAATGATTCGAGAGCGCCATGGCCACAGACACAGCGGGATTCAAGTGCCCGCCGCTGACCCGGCCAACAGCGAAGACAGCCACAAAAACGGCCATCGCCCAACCGGCTGTGATGACAATCCATCCAGCACCCTGGCCTTTGCTTTTGTTGAGAAGGACGGTTGCAACCACACCGTTTCCAAGGACGATCAACAGGGCGGTTCCGATGAATTCTGCGAATGCGGGGGACATATTCGGGAAGCTATGAATCCCGCTCCGTTTCGCAAGGCATTTTCGATGAAAAAATGCCAAGCCAAAATCCGTAGGCCAAGGCTCTGCGGGAGAGAAGTGAAATGTCGGGATGAATCGCTCGCCGAGCCGTCCGATTCTCGCGGAGGGACTGCCAGCCGCCGGCGGACATTTCCGTCCATGCCGACTGGGACATCGGCGCTCCGATTGTGTCTAAAAATCGGACGGCGGTCATAGACGCACCGCTACAGTTATTAGAACGAGAACCCGAGCGAGGTGCTGATGATGTTGTTCGTGTAGCCCTCGGCTCCGAAGTTCACATTGTAGAACACCGACCCGCTCCAGCGGTCGCCGATTTTCGCGCTTACTCCAACTCCGCCGAACACGCTGTTGCTGTAGGGCACGCTGGTTTCGTAGTCGAAGGAAGCGCCTTTGCCTCCATCGAGGGACGAGCTGATGTTGCGCGGGCCGTTCAGGAACTCGTGCATCCAGAAGCCTCGGATTTCGGGGATGAGAGTGATGTTTGTCGCAACTTTCCAGTTGTAGGCGAGGCGCGCGCCGAGGTTCGTGCGGAGGCTGTTGGCGTTTTGCTGGCCGAGCGCGAGGTCGAGGCTGTCGGCACCCGTTTCCGTGAACCCGCCGATGCCGGCGTAGGTGTATTGGGCTCCGACGATCGGGCCGAGGGTGAAATTACCGATCTCGAAGTCTTTTCCGAGGTTCAGGGCGGCGCTGAATTGCCCGTTGTTCGGGCCGGCGGATGCGGTGCGGTCGATTGTGCTGAACTC
>JBJTGE010000246.1:0-8584 GCA_046093785.1 Spartobacteria bacterium | reverse complement strand
GATGAATCCCGCGTGAACGAGCGCGTGGACAAACTCTCGGGTGGCGAGCGAGCGCGCCTCATGCTCGCCAAGACACTCTGCCGTGGCGGCAATGTGATCGTCCTCGACGAGCCCACAAACGATCTCGACCTCAGCAGCCTCCGAATGCTCGAGGAGGCGCTCGCCGCCTTTGATGGAACAGTTCTCGTGGTCAGCCACGACCGCTATTTTCTCGACCGCATCTGCGACCAGATCGTGGCCTTTGAGGAGGGGGGCATCCACATCCAGTCGGGCAATTATTCCTACTACCTCGAGAAGAAAAAATCTCGCGAACAGCACTACAAAAATTTCGGCCGGAATTTCGAGGCGGCTCCCGCAAAGCCCCAATCGAGCGCCGTGGCCCGCAAATTGAACAACAAGGAAAAATCCGAACTCGACGGCATGGAGCGCACAATCCTAGAAGCCGAGCAAGCCGTTCTCGCTCTTGAGGATATTCTCAACAATCCGCAATTTCACGCAGAGCGCGCTGCAGAAGCGCCAGCCATCCTTTCCCGACTTGAATCCGCCCGCACCGAAGTCGAACGCCTCTACGCACGCTGGGAGGAACTTTCCGCACTATGAGCAAAAGCACACCAGTCCCCGGTCAACGCTGGGTCAGCGACACTGAACCCGAGCTCGGACTCGGAATCGTTCTGAAAAGCGAGTTCGGCCGCGCAGAGATTTTTTTTCCAGCCTCCGGCGAACACCGCCAATACGCCCTCGGCAGCGCTCCTGTCCGCCGCGTTGCTTTTTCGGAAGGCGATGCCATCCGCACACACGCCGGCGAGAGCCTGCATGTGGATGCGATTATCGACACGGGCGGCTTGCTGACCTACCGCTGCGGGGCGAGGGATGTCGCCGAGGCCGAGCTTTCCGACAACATCTCGTTTTCCAAACCCGAGGACCGTCTCCTCGCCGGACAGGTCGATGAACTCGAACGCTTCAAACTACGCGTCGAATGCCTGCAACGCCGCCGCGAAATGCGTCAGAGCCCGGTTCGCGGCTTCGCCGGTGGACGCGTGGATCTCATCCCACACCAGATTTCCATCGCCGCCGATGTCTCCTCCCGCATGAATCCCCGTGTCCTCCTCGCGGATGAGGTGGGCCTTGGTAAAACCATCGAAGCCGGTCTCATCCTTCACCGCCTGCACATCACAGGCCGTGCCGCTCGCATTTTGATCCTCCTGCCTCCCGCTCTGCTCAACCAGTGGTTTGTGGAAATGTTCCGCCGATTCCAGATGTCGTTCAGCATTTTCGATGAAGATCGCTGCGCCTCGCTGGAACTCGACGGAGCCAATCCCTTTCTCGACAGCCAGCTCGTCATCTGCGCGCTCGATTTTCTCTCGAAAAACCCCAAGCGCTCCGCCCAAGCGCGCGAGGCCGGATGGGATCTTCTGGTGGTGGATGAAGCTCACCACCTCCAATGGTCGCCGACCGAGGCCGGGCCCGAGTATCAACTGGTGGAGTCCCTTGCCGTCGCGGCTTCCTCTCTCCTCCTTCTCACGGCCACCCCGCAACAACTTGGCATGGAGGGCCACTTCGCGCGCCTCCGCCTTCTCGACCCAAACCGCTACGACGATCTTGATGCCTTTCTGAAGGAATCCGACCACTACGAGTCTGTCGCGAAATCGATCGATGCCCTCCTGGTTGGAAAAAAAATCCCCAACACCGCGATTTTCAAAGGCACGCGTGTGGCGGGTCACTATGCCGATTTCCTGGCGGGTGATGTCTCAGCGCGCGACCGCGTGGTTGCCGCGCTGCTCGATGAATACGGCACAGGCCGGGTTGTTTTCCGAAACACCCGCGCCGCCCTCTCGGGCTTTCCCAAACGCAAGGCCCACTTGGCCCCGCTTCCACCGGACCCTGACGAAACCGCCGCAAAAATCCGCTGGCTCATCGACCTCCTCAAGGAACTCAAAAAGCAAAAGGTGCTCGTCATTTGTCAATCGCCCGACACCGCCATCGACATCCTGAACCGCCTGCAAAAGGAAATCAAAATTGCCGCCGCCGTTTTCCACGAGGGTCTCACGCTCCTCCAGCGCGACCGCAACGCCGCCTTCTTCGCCGAAGAGGATGGCGCGCGCTTGCTCATTTGCTCCGAGATCGGCAGCGAGGGACGCAATTTCCAATTCGCCCATCACCTCGTTCTTTTCGACCTGCCTGACAACCCCGAGTTGCTGGAACAACGCATCGGCCGACTCGACCGCATCGGCCAGACCTCGACCATTCACATCCATGTTCCATTCGAGGAGGGCACGCGCGCCCATGTGCTTGCTCACTGGTATCACGACGCGCTCGACGCCTTTCAAAAAAATCCCCACGGCGCTTCCGACCTCATGCGTCGATTCGGAAAAAAAATCCAGGCCGCTGCCGAAAACTTTTCGCCCGCTGAACTCGCCACCCTCATCAAGGAAACCTCGGCGGAATCCAAACAAATCACCAAACGACTCCAAGGAGGCCACGATCTACTTCTCGAACTCAACTCCAACCGCCCCGAAGTCGCAAAACCCCTCATCGAAGCCATCCAGCGCCAGGATGCTGACACCGACTTCGAATCTTTCTTCATCCGAATGCTCGACCACTTGGGAGTTCAGGTCGAGGAACTCGGCCTGCGGAGTTATCTCCTGAAAAGCGGTGGATCCCAAACCGCCACACTTCCCGGCCTTGCCCCCGAGGGAACGATGGTGACCTTCCAGCGAAGTCGCGCCCTCTCGCGCGAGGACATCGGCTTCGTGACCCCCGACCACCCGCTCGTTCTCGCCGCCCTCGATGCCATCCTCGGAATGGAAACCGGCAACTCGGTTTTCAGTATCTGGAAATGCGCCTCCTCGGCCGGCATCCTGCTCGAAGCCCACTTCGTCATCGAATCCATCGCCCCGCCGTCCCTGCACGCCGACCGCTTCCTCCCCGCCACGCCCCTGCGCATCGTGGTTGACCAGTCACTCAAGGATTCCGGCGACGACGACGAGTTTCGCAACGCGGTCTTGGAAACGGGTGATATCTTCACGCTCCTTGACACCCCCGTTTTCAAAAAAAAGCACCTCCCCGCCATGCTCGCCAAGGCCTCCGAATTCGCCGCCGCCCGCAAGGACGCCACCATCCAAACCGCCCGCCAAAAAGCCTCGGATCAAATCACCGCCGAAATCGAGCGCCTCCAAGACCTCCAACTCATCAACAACCACATCCGCCCCGGCGAAATCGAAGCCCTCCAAACCCTTAAAACCTCCCTCCTCGAAGCCCTCGACTCCGCCACCCTCCGCCCCGACGCCCTCAAACTCGTCCTCCGCCTCGCAGAATAAATCCAACCCGCCCGCACACAGAAGAACCTCACACAGCGAGGACAAAAAATTTGGACGAACGTCCAAATTTTTTGTCTTTTTAGATTCTAAAAACTTCTAAAAAGCAATCAAAAAACTTCATAAGCAATTTGGTGCGAGATTTATATCAAAGACAAAAAATTTGAACGATCGTTCAAAAAAATGTTTATTAGACTTTTGCTCTCTTTGGTCTGCGTCGGGAGCGGGCGAAACTCATGATCTGTTTGCCTATATCTTAATGGTTGTAGCTTTTCGCTGGGGCTTCCGTGGGTCGGGCGGTTTGCTTGATATTGACAATCTATGGTTGGGAGTGAGGTGCCTGCGTTACAAGTTCAAATCCCAAAAGCAAACGGCCTTTGTTTTAAGTCACTTCAAGGTATGAGCAGGGTTGCCGTGCTGAAGTATGTGGCGATTGTGCAGATATCTGCCAGAGCCAAGGTGAGCGGGCCGGCGGCTATTTTGGGGTCCAAGCGGAGGGCGCGCAGCGCAGTGGGAATGCCAACGCCAAGAAGACACGCGATCAACATGGCAAGGCAGATGCTGAAGGCGATGCAGGCAGTGGCTGCAAGATCGCTTTGCCACCAGAGAACGATGCCACCGACTAGCAAGGCGCAGGCGATTCCAAGCAGGAGGGCGGTGAAGAATTCCTTTCGCAGCGACCTGACAAGCCTGGCGAGCGTGGGTTTTTTTTCGTGCATGGACTGGAGAGTTACTGCGAGGGATTGGGCTGCGACGCTCTCTCCGAGGCCAAGGACAAGGGTGAGAAAGAAAGCGAGGACAATCTGGCCGGCCAAAGTTTCCGCAAAGAAACCCGAAAGCAGGGCGCAGGCCATTCCTCCCGCGATCGTGGCCAGAAGCCATGGGAACCTGAAGCGGAAGGCCTCCAGAGGAGATGCGGAGCCGATCTGGCCCACTCGAAAACCGAGCGATTGAAAAAAATCCTCGGTGCTGTTCCGCTCCGCATAGTCCAGAACCTCGTTGGTGAAAACATTCACATCCACCATGCCTACAATGCGTCTTTGAGCATCCACGACCGGAATGGCCAGGAATTTGTGAATGACAAAAAGCTCGCACAACTCCAGTAGGCTTGCCGATGAGGGAATCGCCACGACGCGTTGTATCATGCATTCCGCGACGGTTTTTTCAGGAGGCGCAACCAATAGCTGCCGCGTCGGAAGCACGCCTCGCAGCACTCCATCGGAATCCGTCGCATAGAAATAGATGATTCTTTCGCCAAAGCTCGAATTGCGGAGGTTTTCAAGCGCCTCACCTATAGTCCATGCGGTATTCAGAACAGGGAAATCAGAGGAACAAAAATCAGTGACCGGACGGTTTAGTTCGTTGGAATCGATCATACGGATTCACGAGTAGCGCGCCAGTGCGTCCCTCGCAACTCAAGGATGCCGGATGCGGCGGACGGAAGATCGTCGGCGCGGAGAGCGTATCGCCCTCAAGCCTGCAGGGTGCGGAGGAGGGTGGTGGCGCTTCGGGCGCTGGCGCCTTCGGCTTTGAGGAGGGAGGTGATGGCGGTGAGTTGGGAGCGAAGTTCTTGGCGGGTGGATTCGCTTTGGAGGAGACGAAGGGATTCGTTGGCGAGGGCCTCGGCGGTGGCGTCGTTTTGGATGAATTCGCGGATGAGGTGGGGAGCGGGTTTGGCGGGAAGAGCCGGGTTTTCGGGAGGGTTGAGGCGGTAGTTGTTCAGGATATTGACGATCCCGAGTGCGTTGACATCCACAAGACGCTTGCCGATTTCAAAGGTGAGCCAAGCTGTTTTGTAAATGAGGCAGTAGGGGGGCCGAAGAAAGCGGCTTCGAGTGTGGCTGTGCCGGAGCAGACGATGCCTGCGGTGGCGCGTTGCATCAATTCGTGGGAGTTGCCTTCCCGGATTTCGACGGGAAAACCGGCGGCCAGTTTGCGCATGTTTGAGGCCCGCGCAGGGCTTGCTGCCGAGGCTTCGAAGCGGATACCGGGCATTTTTGTCGAAACCAAACGGGCCGCCTCAAGCATCACGGGGAAATTCCGTTTCACTTCGCGATCCCTGCTGCCGGGAAAAAGTCCGAGCAAATTGTTCTCTCGATCGATCCCTCCGCGCTTGGCTGCGAGGGCCTCCAGCAGCGGGTGTCCCACGAAGACGGTGTGCAGTCCGCTGGCTTGATACATCGCAGCCTCGAAGGGGAAAACGCAGATCATCAAATCCAAAAACCGCGCCATCTTGGGAATGCGCCCGCGGTTCCATGCCCAAACCTGCGGGCTGATGTAGTAGAGAATTTTGCCTTCGTATCCAGTGCTCCTCAAAGTGCGCGCGAGACGGAGGTTGAAGCCGGGATAATCGACGAGCACGACGGCATCCGGTTTTTTATCCCGGATGGCGGCCAGCATCGCAGCGAACTTCTGCCGGAAGTATCCGTAATTTTTTAAGACATCCCACAAACCGGTCACTGCCGCGTGCTGAACCCAGTTGTCGAATTGCCGCTCGCACAATTCCTGCATCGCGCTCCCGCCGGCGCCGCCGAAGATCACGGATGGATGTTGTGCCTTGATTGCCCGCATGACTTCCACCGCGCGCACATCCCCGCTCTCCTCGCCCGCGACAAACCAGAGAAAAAGATCGCGCATGCGGTGGTCAGCCGCCGAAGCGCTTGCGGAGCCAGCCGAGAGGAAAGCGGTCGCCAGGACAATCGGTCGGCTTGGGGTTGATTTCCTTGTGCCCTTTGACAATGGCTGGACGGCCTTTGACCTTGCCCACGCGGTCGCGGAGATAGGTGCAAAGTTCGTCGAGAGCGCCAAGCTGGTCTCTGGTGGGGAGGTCGCGGTTCAGGTCGCCAACGAGGCAAATGCCAAGCGAGATGTCATTGAGGTAGTCGCTGGCGACATGGCCGCCGTTGATCTGGCGGGTCCAGCGGTTGCCGATTTCGATCTGGCCATTGCCTGAGGAGTTTCCATTTCCGATCACAAAATGATACGCGAGCCCGTTCTGCATTTTGCGGACTTTGCGGTGGTAGTTGTCGAATACCCGGGCATTGCCCTGGCGGGTGCCGCTGTTGTGAACGATAATATACTTCCACCGTCCCTTTTGAACCCGTGCGCTATCAATCGCCTTGCGGACGGCCGGAGTCAGGTAGCGGTAGCGCTTCATGAAACCACCGAATGCCGGCTTCGCTGGCGCTTCGTATCCCGCTTCCTCCTGAAGTCCGGATTTTTCGATCAAAATCGGCGCGTCAAGCGGTCGTCCTGCCGGAGTCTTTCCTTTGGGGATTTGCGGTGTGGGTGGAGGCGTTGGCTTGTCCGGTTTTTCCTCATCAATGACCTTCGCCGGTGTGGCCGTTGGCGCAGGTTGCCCGGTTGGCGAGTCTTCACCCGGGATCAAAATGTAGTCATCGGACTCCGGCTTCGTCGCTATGTCTTTGGGCGACGATTCAGGACTTGGTTCAGGCTTCGCAGCGGTCTTCTCGCTTTCATCAGGAGTCGGCTTGGGTGCTGGCTTTTCAGCGTTGGATTTCGATTTGCGCGGGGTGGGGGAGGCTTTTGGTTTTGGTTTGGATTTGCTTTTCGAGGATGGGGTCGCGGCGGGCTTTGGCTTTGGGCGGGGAGTGGCGGATGGCGTGGGCTTGCTGACCGGTTCGATCTGTTCCTTTGTCTGAAGGAAAAGGCGTCTTTTTTCTTCGTCGCTCATCTGTCCGCGCAGCGCGGCGGGAGCCAGCAAGAAGCACCCCACGCACACAATGATGGCCAAGAAATTCCGATTCCGCACGCCGCAGGCTAACAAGCAGGGGAGGATTTTCAAGCCGCTCAATAAATAACACGCACAAGGCACAACCCGGCCGCCGGGGCTGCATGCGCAAACGCTGGTGTGCCTGCGCGAAGCTGCGCGGCAAGCTCAGCCTTACCCAACTTGCCGCTGGCATGGCTGATCATGGCTGCGGTGAGGATTCGCACCATCTTGTAGAGGAAGCCTTCGCCTTCAAAGGTGAGTTCGATTTTTTCCGCCGCAGTATGGGCCCGAATGGAGTGAATAGTCCGCACTGTTTGCTCGCTGGTATCTGATCTCCGAAGTGAAAAGGCTGCGAAGTCGTGTCTGCCTGTGAAGAGTTCGCATGCACGCTGGAGCTTTTCAAAATCCAAGCTCCCGGGCACATGCCACGCACGGTCTTTCATCAGGGGATTCAGAGCCGGACCATTCCAAATCGTGTAGCGGTAGATTTTTCCCTTCGCTGAAAAACGGGCGTGGAAGTCCTCTGGGGCTTCGCTGATTTTCATCACACGGATTGCACCAGGAAGGTGGGCATTCAGTGCTGGAAGCCATTCCCGGAGGCTCAAGCGCTCGTTTGGGACATCGGCATGCGCGCATTGCGCCTCGGCGTGAACTCCTGCATCCGTGCGGCCCGCGCCATGGACGGGTATGCGGTCCTGACAAATGGCGAGAAAGGCTTTTTCCAAATAATCCTGCACCGTGTTTCCGCAGGCCTGGCTTTGCCAACCATTGATTCCGGCTCCGTGATAGGCGATCTGCAGTTGCAATCTCATCCCTGCGAATCGAGCCAGCTTTGGAGAATAATCTGGGCGGCGACCTGGTCGATCACGGGGCGTTGTTTCCTAGTGTTTCGGCCTGCCTCCTGGAGTGCACGCTGCGCCGAGACGGTGGTCATTCGTTCATCCCAGGAAACAACGGGAATCGCGGTCTCGCGCCGGAGTTCATCGATAAATGCCTTCGCCTTCGCCGCTGCGGGTCCGAAGGTGCCATTCATGTTTCTTGGCATGCCGACGACAATCGTCTTTGCGGAGCGTTCGTTTGCGAGTGCGAGCACGCGCTTCAGCACATCGCTGGACTTCGTCGGGATTGTTTCGAGTGGATGCGCGAGCATTCCGAGATCGTCGCTTGCGGCCACCCCCACGCGGGCGTCGCCAAGATCAATGCCGATGGCTTTTTTCATTTGGAGTTGAAAGTCCCATACTGCCTGCATAGCTTCAATCACCATGTCACAGCTTTCCTTGGACAAATTTGGCGAAAACCTTCCGGTCTCTGGAATCGTTGGTTTTTCGCAGGTCGCAATCGGTCTCGGCGCGGGCTTCCTTGTCGCCGACAACATCGGGCACAATGCGCGCCGCAATGCCGGCGTGGCCTTGATTACCTTGGGCGCTGCCGCTCTTGTTCCGATTGTCTGGGGCATCGCATCCAAAATCAGCACACGCCCCGAGTCCTCCCGCGCCATGCGCAAAAAGCTCGAAGGCATCCGTGGTGCTTACGACAC
>JBJTGE010000245.1:0-3425 GCA_046093785.1 Spartobacteria bacterium | reverse complement strand
CGTGTGTGGCGAGGAGCCGGTTGGCGGGAGGAGGGAGAGGGCCTCGTCGTTCCGGTTTAAACGAATGCGGAGGGAGGCCAGTTCGAAGAGGGTTTCCTGAGCAAGGGGATTCGATGCCGGATCCGATGCCAAACTTTCCAGTAGGGCAAGGGCGTTTTCCGGTGTTTTCTGGCGGGCTTCGAAACGGGCGAGGTAGTAGGTGGCGAGCTTTTGGCGCAGGCTGGGTTCGGGATCGCCAGACCAGCGTTTGAGTTCGCTCGAGGAGGGACTCGTCGCGCCAGAGTAGATTTCATCGAGTGAGGCGAAGACATCCTTCAGGCCCGTAATGGAGGGGTGGGCGGCGATGAATTCCTCGAGAAGCGTCTCGGCTTCGGCATTTCGCGAGAGGTGCTGGAGAGCTGATGCTTGGAGGGTGATGGCTGAGACGGCCATGTCCGCATTGGCGGGAGTCAAGGATGCCAGAAGGCTTAGAACAAGATCGTGATTCTCTTCCTGTGCGGCGGCTTTTGCGAGGAGAATGGTTTTGAGGGATTTCTGTGCGGTGGTTGCGGCCTCGATTTCATCCAAGCGTGCGCGGGCGGAAGCGGGATTGTTTTGATCGAGGAGGATCCCTGCGAGATCCAAGAGGGCGGAGGATTTGGTGTCCGAGGGTGGCCAGGTGGCTGCGCGAGTGAGGGTGTCTGCGGCCTCCTGCAGCTTGCCCATGTTTTTCAGCATGCGGGCGTGGCCGATGGTGGCTTCTTTTTGAAATTCGAAATCCGAAACACGAGCAGCGCTGGCGTAGGCTTGGGAGGCATTGAGCCAATCCCCGTTGGCGGCGAGTGCTTGGGCGAGCCAGAAATCGCGGGCGGGACCGGAGGGAATTCCGGAGGAGGTGATCAGGGCTGCGGCGGCCTCTGATTGGCCGGCCTCTATCAAGGCGCGGGCATAGAGGAGGTTTGCTTTGGCATCCGTTCCGGGCGATCCGATCGAGGGAATTTGTTGCTCTATTTTTATGAGTGCAACTTGCGGGAATCCGTTGTCGAGGGCTTCACGGGCCTCGTCGAGAGGTGCGGCGTGGGCGAGGATGGGAGAGAGGAGAAGCGGCCAGAGGCGTTTGATGATTTGTGTTATTTGGGGAGGTAGCGGGCGGTTTCGCTTTCTTTGACACGGGCGACTTGCTCGGGCGGGCCTTCCGCAACGATGCGGCCACCGCCAGAGCCTCCATTGGGGCCGAGGTCGATGATCCAGTCCGCACATTTGATAACCTCGAGGTTGTGTTCGATGACGATAAGGGTGTTCCGGGCGTTTCTAAGCTTCATGAGCACTTCGAGGAGTTTGTGGATGTCGGCGAAGTGCAGGCCGGTTGTCGGCTCGTCGAGGAGGTAGATCGTGCGTCCGGTGGGGCGTTTGGAGAGTTCGGCGGAGAGTTTGAGGCGCTGGGCTTCACCGCCGGAAAGCGTGGTGGCGGATTGACCGAGCCGCAAATAGCCGAGGCCGACATCCTGCATCGTTTCGAGTTTCGCGCAAAGCGCTGGCACATGTCGGAAGAAGCGCGCGGCGTCATCCACCGTCATTTCCAAGACATCGGCGATGTTTTTTCCCTTGTAGGTCACCTCGAGCGTTTCGCGGTTGTAGCGGCGGCCGTGGCAGATCTCGCACTCGACATAGACATCGGCGAGGAAGTGCATTTCGATCCGGATGAAGCCATCGCCTTGGCAGTGCTCGCAGCGGCCGCCTTTGTTGTTGAAGGAAAACCGCCCCGAGTCGTAGCCGCGCACGCGCGAGGCCGGGAGTTCGCTGAAGAGATCCCGGATTGGACCGAGCGCGCCGGTGTAGGTTGCGGGGTTCGAGCGGGGTGTGCGTCCCACGGGGCTTTGGTCGATGACCACGACCTTGTCGAATTGCTCGATGCCGGTGATCGACCGGTGGGCTCCGGGTCTGGCTTTCGCGCGGTGTAGGTCCCGCTCGAGGGCGACGCGGAGGATGTCGTTGACTAGGGTGGATTTTCCGCTGCCGGAGACACCGGTGACGCAAGTGAGGCAACCCACGGGGAATGCGGCGTTGATGTTTTTCAGGTTGTTCTCCGTCGCGCCTTGAACGCGGAGCCATCCATCGCCGATCTCGCCCTCGGCGGCGCCTGTCTTTCGTGGAGCGGTGCGGTGCTTTGGCACGGGAATGCGCACCGTGCCTTTGAGATATTGGGCGGTGAGGGATTGTTCGCTTTGGAGAATGTCGTCAAGGGTGCCTTGGGCGACAAGTTGACCGCCTCGCGGGCCAGCTCCGGGGCCTATGTCCAGGATGTGGTCGGCCGCGCGGATAGTGTCTTCGTCATGCTCCACGACGATCACCGAATTTCCGAGGTCGCGAAGGTTGCGGAGGGTTTGAATGAGGCGGTCGTTGTCGCGCTGGTGGAGTCCGATGCTTGGCTCGTCGAGAACATAGAGGACGCCGGAAAGTCCCGAGCCGATTTGTGTGGCGAGCCTTATTCGCTGGGCTTCGCCGCCGGAAAGCGATCCGCTCTCGCGGTTGAGTTGGAGGTAGTCGAGGCCGACTTCGTTGAGAAAATGCAACCGCTGCCGGACCTCGCGCAGCACATCTTTCACGATGCCGGCATCACTCTCGGAGAGTTGCAGGTCCGCCATGACATCCGCCGCCTCGCGGATTGTGAGACCGCAAACCGCTTGAATGCCGAACTCCGCGCCGGATTTCGTTGCGAGCGTGACGGCGAGAATCTCGGGGCGCAGTCGGGCTCCTTCACACACGCGGCATACGCGCTTTCCTTGAAAAAGCCGGAGGCGCTTGCGGGAAAACTCGCTTTTGGTGGTTTCGTAGAGGTGCTCGAGTTGTGCGAGAACGCCCTCGAATGGCTTGGTCGAAGTGCGGTTCGCGCCGATGGCGATCGAGATGTTTCTTTTTCCCGAGCCGTTAAGGACAAGCTCGCGAAAATTTTCCGGCAGATCGCGCCACGCTTTTTCCACGGAAGCAGGGGTGTCGGCGAGGAGTCCATTCAAGAGCGAGGCGTAGTAGGCCTTCATGCGCTTGTTGGCTTGCTTCCATGGGCGAATGGCTCCCTGTGCGATCGTTTTTTCGGCATCCACCACAAGGTCGGGATCGAAGAAACTCTCCGTGCCGATCCCCTGGCAGGCCGGGCATGCTCCGAGGTGGCTGTTGAAGGAAAAATGCTTCGGCGTGAGTCGCGGCATGGTGAAGCCGGTCGAGGGATTGCAAAAGTCGGTGGAGAATTTTTCTTCTATCCACTGCGCGGAGCCTGGTTCCTGACGGCTTGTGGAAAGGTGTCCAGCGCCTAGGCGCAAGGAAGTCTCAACCGAGTCTGCAAGCCGCTGCCCGAGGTCTTGGCGCACGGTCAAGCGATCGACGACCGCTTCGATGAAGTGGGGCTTTGTTTTATCCAGGCGGATGTTTTTCGTATCCGCGAGTTCGAT
>JBJTGE010000244.1:0-3762 GCA_046093785.1 Spartobacteria bacterium | reverse complement strand
GTCGAAAAAATGCTCGGCGTCGTAGAAGACCTCGCGGCCGTGCTTTTTGAGGTGGGCCACCGTGTCGGCGATCATGGAGAGATTCTCCTCGGCAGTGACATTGAGAACCTCTGTGACATGCAGGAGCCATGTCTTGCCGACGATGGTGACGACTGGCGTTTGGGCCTCCAAGAGCACGCGCACTTGGGCATCCGCCTCAACGGCAATGCTGCCCCGGCGGGTGCTGCCGAATGCGGCGATGCGGGCATTTTTCCAAGTCAGCTTGGCCGCCTCCGCAAAAAAAGCCGCGTCGCGCGGGTTCGAGCCGGGCCAGCCACCTTCAATGAAATCGACACCGAACGAATCCAATTTTTGAGCCACACGAATCTTGTCGAGGATGGAAAAAGAAATCCCCGTGCCTTGTGTGCCGTCGCGCAGCGTGGTGTCGTAGATGGTGACCTGTTTCATAAAAGAAATCGAAAATTACCTTCCCTGCCGCACAGGATCAAGAACGCGCAAATGCTCCGCTTGACCAGCCTGCGAAGCCCCCCCATCATTTGCCGGTCTTGAATATGTATTCCTCGTCCCGATGGGACATCCAATTTCTCGCCGAAAATCAGGTCGTTCGCTCGAAGGATTTCGGCATGACCAAAGAGGCCAAGAGCGTGAAGTATCCGATCCGTTTGCTTCGTTACTGGTTCGGATACCAACTCCTCCGCGAAGAGTGTCTCCGTGCGGGCCGTCCGCTTGATGTCGCCGAGATCGGCGTCCATGTCGGCCAGATGCTGGAGTTCGTCAAATCAGCCCCGGGCGGTGTGCGATTCGATCGGTGGACGGCGGTCGATGCCGTCATGTTGCGCGAGAGGCTTCTCAAAGCCGGCTACACGGATTTTTTTGAAGCGAATCTTGAAGATGCGAAGTTCGCACTTCCCCACCAATACGACACAGCGATTCTGCTGCATGTGCTCGAGCACCTCTTCGAACCGGAGGATGTTTTAAAAAAAATCGCATCCGCCATTCGGCCGGGTGGATCGCTGATTGGAGGATTCCCTGTCGTTCCAGGACCATTTGCAGCCATCCGTCAGAGTCAGGTTCGCCGCACAGCCAAGCCAATGGGCCATGTGAGCGTGTTCTCACCAGCCCGCGTGCGGCGCATGGCAGAGCAGGCCGGGCTGAAAGTGGAGTTCATGAGTGGCGCGTTTTTGATGCGCAGCAAGGGAAGCGCCCTCGAAAACTCCGCTGCATGGATGCGCTTTAATATTCTTTGGGGCCGCGTTTTTCCTAGCTGGCCGGGCGAAATCTACTGGCTCATGCGCAAACCGGCATGACATTGCCGGAAGCCACAATCACGATCGAGCGAATGGCCTACGGCGGCGCGGGAATCGGCCGCCTGCCCGATGGAAGGGTTTGTTTTGTCCATGGCACTCTGCCCGGCGAGCGGGCGGTTGTGCGGGTGGTGAAATCCAAGAAAAATCTGGTCGAGGCCGATTTGGTCAAACTTTTGGAAGCCTCGCCAAGGCGCGTCGCGCCGAGGTGCGCCGTCTTTGGAGAATGCGGAGGCTGCGCATATCAGCATGCCGATTACGCTCTGCAGTTGGAGATCAAAACCTCGCAAGTTGCCGAGTTGCTTCGCCGTGTCGGAGGAATCAGCGATGTTGAGGTGCGCCCCATGCTCCCCTCACCTCAAGAATGGGCCTACCGCAACCGATTGTCTGTTCACACGGACCGTGGCGAGGTGGGTTTCTACCATCGAAAATCACACCACCTTGTGGATGTGGCAGAGTGTCCGATCGCCAGCGACGAGGTGAATGGGCTCTTGGCGGAGCTTCGAAAGAAACCGCCACGCCACTCCGGTCGCCTGACTCTCCGCGAGGCGGGAGCGGCAAGGGGATTCTCACAGGTGAACAGCGGCGCGGCTGAATTGCTGGCAAGCGCAGTCGCCGAGCTTGCCGCCAGTTCGGAGTATTTGATCGATGCGTATTGTGGATCGGGATTTTTTTCAAAAAGACTCTTGTCGAACTTCGATCGCCTGCTTGGCATCGAATGGAGTGATGCTGCCGTTCGAAGCGCTCAAGAAAACGCCTCGCAAAAAGAAAGCTACATCGCCGGTTCAGTGGAGGCCCATCTGTCGCAAGCCTTGCTGGGCGGTGCTTCGGCGGAAACCACCCTCCTGTTGGACCCGCCTGCCGAGGGACTCTCGCCTGATGCCATGCGGGCCATTCTGGAAAATCCACCCCACCGCATTGTCTATGTGTCCTGCGATCCGGCCACATTTTCCCGCGATGCGAAAAAACTTTCAGCAGAGTATCGGATTCATTGCGTCCAACCGGTGGATATGTTTCCGCAGACGGCCGAGATCGAGTTGGCAGGATTGTTTGAGCGCATTCCGCCTGCGTAGAACGCAACCGGCGGATTCCGGCTTTTTGCAGAAACTGTTCCGCTTTTGATGTTGCACCCGACTGCAATGCCATTGAACCTTTGAACCACATGTCATTGAGTTTCTTCAGGTCTTTTTTACGCAATCCCTCAACACTCGGTGCGATTTGGCCATCGTCACCATTTTTGGCCAAAGAGATGGTGCTTGCATCAGATTTGCACATGGCATCGAGCGTCATTGAGCTTGGGCCCGGCAGCGGGGCATTCACCGGACACATTCTCGCGAGTTTGCCGAGTGGCGCACATTTTGCAGCCATCGAAAAATGCCCCATTCTGGCAAAGGAAGTCTCGGGCAAATTTCCAGATGCCCGGATCATCGAAGGCTGTGCAACGCGCTTGAGCGATCATTTGAATTCGGAAAAGATTCCCCGACCGAATGCCATCCTCTCCGGACTGCCCTGGGCCATCTTCGATCAGAAACTGCAAAATTCCATTCTCAGTGAGATTCACTCCACCTTGGCCGACGGCGGGGTCTTTTCCACTTTTGCGTATTATGGCCCCCACCGTTTAAGGTCTGGGCAGAGGTTTCGCAAAAATCTCGACCGCACCTTTAGCGATGTGCGCAGGACGCCTGTCGTGATGCGCAATTTCCCCCCCGCGTTTGTTTATTCCTGCAAACGCTGAATCTCTTTTAGAACTTCGGCAAGCCGCTCCATCGGGAGGCCGATCACATTGCTCAGCGAGCCTTCGATTTTTTCAATGAGACGCCCCCCATCGTCCTGTGCTGCATAGCCTCCTGCCTTGTCGAGCGGATGAATGGAGCCAAGATAGGCTTCGATGGATTCGGGCGTGAGATCATGGAAAGTGACCATCGACAGTTCAGAAAATTCGACGGAAGCCGAGCTACTACCCAAGACCACTCCAGTGACCACTTGATGGGTTCGACCGACGAGTGATGCCAACATTTTTCGGGCTTCGGGAAAATCCGCAGGCTTGCCGTAAAATCGGCCTTCGAGCCAGACGACCGTGTCCGCAGCCACGATCAGATCCCCGGGACGGCGCGCGGCAATGGCATACCACTTTCTTCGGGCGTTTTCGAGAGCGAGCGCGTCTGGTGTCAGAGAGTGATCCTCTATCTCGTCAGCTCCCGAGATATCAACCTCAACGGACCAACCAGCTTCTCTGAGCAGTTGGAGTCGACGGGGCGAGGCCGAAGCAAGAACGAGGGGTCGCACCTGAGAACCGCGTCTTCAGTGCTCCATATCCGTGTCGTAAGCACCACGGATGCCTTCGAGCTTTTTGCGCATGGCGCGGGAGGACTCGGGGCGTGTGCTGATTTTGGATGCGATGCCCCAGACAATCGGAACAAGAGCGGCAGCGCCCAAGGTAATCAAGGCCACGCCGGCA
>JBJTGE010000243.1:0-21677 GCA_046093785.1 Spartobacteria bacterium | reverse complement strand
TGGCCCGCAGGATTTTTCCAAACTCCTCCACGATCTTCCGCCGCCGCGATACGAACGGCGAGGAGGCGAGTTGATTGCGATTGCGCAAGGCGCGGCGATGGCGGGAATCGAAACCCGCCGGGTCGTCCAAAATGTGAAAGGCGCGATACATGTTTTTCCCCTCCTGAAAAATCAACGCGTCATGGCAGGACGGGGCCGGGAGCGCAGGGGATGCTCCATGTGATGGCGCTCGCCCAGCTGTCCACCCGCCGCCGGTGCCGAACTGGAGGACACCGGAAGCCTTGCAGAGGAACCCTCCCCTTTGATTTCCGCCAGCAACTGGTCAACTCCGGACATCACGCAGGTCGGCTGGTAAACATAGTCCGCCAGATCTTCCAGCCGCGTGGAACCGGTCAAAACAAGGCACGCCTGCATGCCAACCTCGATCGCACCCCTTATGTCGGTCTCCATCGTATCGCCCACCATCATCACTTCATGGGTCTGGCGGTGGAGAAGCCTGCGGGCGCGGAAAAACATATAGGGGTTTGGTTTTCCGAGGTAGTAGGCGCGGCGGCCACTGCTTGCTTCAAGATAGGCCGCAAGCGCGCCGGCGCCAGGGCGGGTCACGGAGCTTTTGACCGGACACCAGTAATCGGGATTCGAGCAAACGAGCTTCGCGCCTTTTTCGATCAACTCGTGCGCCTTGGCGATCCGCTCGGCGGAGGGCGACCCCTCGCCGACGATGACATAGGTGGGGTGGATGCCGTCGTTGGGGATTTTCGAGTTGTTGAGGGCGGAGCTGAGGCCGGCCTCGCCGAGCACGAATGCTGTGCAGCGCGGATTTGTCTCGGCAAGGAAGTCCGCCGTGTTTTGCGCCGAGGTGTAAAAATGCCTGGAGGAAAGCCCATCGACTCCCAGATGGCGGAGTTTTACGACCAAATCCTCGGGCGTCGGAGCCGAGTTGTTTGTGACGAAGACGAATGGCGTGGCCGATTTCAAAAAATAGGCCACAAGCTCCGCCGCTCCCGGCAAAAGCTGATTTTCCCGATAGATGACCCCATCCATATCCAAAAGATATCCCTTGCGATTCATTTCCCTTCGTTCCGGGAGGGGGTTTGTTTTCGAGCATCCGAATCGGCGGACACCTCACGGTGTCCTCCCTACCGACGGGAGACTGAGAAGACCTGTTGTCGAATTGCTGAACCCAGCGAATCGACGCGGCGAGTGGTAAAGCCGCAAGATTCGCCGTCAAGCTTTTACTTTTTCTGACAAGTGAATACGCCGCGATTCAGGGAAAAAACTTCGATCGCCGCGTGTTCAAGTGTAATCGTTTTCTCATGCACCTGACCGAAGCCGTAAAGTTTCTCGATGACCTCCTGCGCACGAGGGAGGTGGGGGATTTTCCCCAAGCGATGAATGGACTGCAGGTCGAAAATTCGGGCGGTCTGACGCGGATTGGAGCAGCGGTGGATGCCACCGAGGCGGTGATCCGCGAGGCGGCGCAGGCAGGGGTGGATTTTTTGATCGTGCACCATGGCCTGTTCTGGAGCGGAGCGCAGAGGGTCACCGGCGCGGCCTACCGGAAGATGCGCTTGCTCATGGAGGCCGACATGGCGGTTTACAGCGCCCACCTGCCATTGGATATCCATCCCGAAATCGGCAACAACGCCCTGCTTGCGGCAGCACTCGGGCTCGAAAATGGCGTGCCGTTTTTTTCGACGGCAGGGCAAAACGCGGGATTGAAATTCGAAGCCGAAGTGAGCCGCGAGGTTCTGCGGGACCACTTGGAGCGCGCGGTCGGCGGCCCCGTGCATCTCGCCCCAGGCGGCCCGGTGCTGGCCCGGCGCATCGGGATCGTGACCGGTGGCGCCGGCGGCGATGTGGCGAAAGCGGCCGAGGCCGGAGTGGACACATTCATCACGGGCGAGGGCCCGCATTGGTCCTACACGGCAGCGGAGGAGCTGGGAGTGAACCTTTTCTACGCTGGCCACTACGCCACGGAGACTTTCGGAGTGAAGGCGGCTGCGGAACTGGTGGCGGGCAAGTTCGCCTTGCCTTGGCAATTCATCGACCACCCGACCGGGCTCTGATCAATCCTCCGACTCGGCGGCGGAGAGGAGCTTGAAGGCTTTTTTCACATCGCTCACGCGCAGGATGAGCAGTCCCTTGCGGGCGCTGGGCATCGAGGCGAGGTAGGCGTATTCGATATTCACCTTCGACTTTGAAAGCAGGCGTGCCACGCGAGACAAGCTGCCGGGGCGGTTGTCGTTCTCGATCATCAGCACCTCGCTATCCAGCACAAGGATGCCGCGGGATTCCAAGAGCGCGATGGCGCGGCGCGTGTCGCTCACGACAATTCGCACGGCGGCGTGGTCAACCGTGTCCGAAACGGTGAGGCCGTAGATATTGATATTCGCGTCGGCGAGCGCGTCGCAGACATCCGCAAGCGTTCCGGGACGGTTGGCAATAAAGATGGCAAGCTGCTCGACGATGCGCACATTTTTCATAGGCAGGCATCTTTGCGCCGGGGGATGCGCGAGTCCATTGGAAAAAAGGCGGGGCTTGCCAGTGCCATGCGACGGGGCGATGGATGGAGAATGCCGAATCCCAAAAACAGCGGAAACAACAAGCCGTTGAAAAACCGCTCGAAGCGCAAAAAATCCGAGCCCCGCAAATCACCGCGCCAAGCCCCGCCAAAACCACCTGCCGCAAGGACACCCAAACGCGGCGGCACATTTCAAAAAAGCACCGGAGAACCCTCGCAGAAACTCCGCACCTCGATCCTTCGTCAAATCTCCCAACGCCCGCTGGACGCCGCCGGAATCGCATCCGCACTGGACCTCCCGCCGGCCTGGAAAGGCAAACTCCTGCAGTTGCTCAGGGAAATGGAGACCGCCGGAGAGATCGCCCGCATCCGCAGGGACCGCTACATCATTCCCAAGGAGGCCGATCTTTTTACGGGCATCCTGCAGATGCACGCCAACGGGGGCGCACATGTGCTTAACGAAAAGCAGGGCGAGCCGGACCTCTACATCCGGGCCGAGAATTGTTTCACCGCCATGCACGGCGACCGCGTCGTGGCGCGCATCTCGAGCCAACCCGAAGAACCCGGCTTTTTCTCCCGCCCCGAACGGCGGCGCGAAGGCAAGGTCATCCGAGTCCTCACCCGCGCGAATGAAACCATCGTCGGCACGCTCCAGCGCTCGAAGAACTTCTTCTATGTCGTCGCGGACGACCCGCGATTCGTGCAGAACCTCTATGTCAAACCGCCCGCCCCGCCGCTCATGGCGAAGGTCGGAGACAAGGTGGTCGCCAAGCTTGATTCCTGGCCTTCCCGCCATGTGAACCCCGAGGGACACCTCATCGAAATCCTCGGGCCGACAGGAGCGCCGGGGGTCGATATGCTCTCGATCATTCGCAAGCACAGGCTGCCACTGGAATTTCCCCATGATGTCCTGCGCGAGGCGGGGCGCGTCTCCCCGGAAGTCGATCCCGCCGATGCCGCCAAGCGCGAGGATTTGCGCGACCGGTTTATTTTCACCATCGACCCGGACGACGCGAAGGACTTCGACGACGCCATCAATGTGGAGCGCATCCCGGGTGGCTGGCGTGTCGGCATTCACATCGCCGATGTCTCGCACTATGTGAAACCCAAGTCCGCCCTGGACCGCGAGGCGCACACGCGCGGGAACAGCGTTTACCTCGCCGACCGTGTCATCCCGATGCTCCCCGAGGCCCTCAGCAACGGCATTTGCAGCCTCAAGCCGCAGGTGGACCGCATGGCGTTTTCTGTCTTCGCCGAAATTCTCCAGAGCGGAAAAATCCAATCCGTCCGCTTCGCCAAAACGGTCATCCGCAGCGCGGCGCGGCTCACCTACAAACAAGCGTTCGCCATTCTCCAGCAACCACCCAAAAAAGACGACCTCCTCTCCGAGCGCGTCCACACCGCATGGGAGCTATCCTCCCTGCTCCGCAAGAAACGCTTCGCCGCAGGATCGCTTGATCTCGAGTTTCCCGAGATCAAGGTTTGGCTGGACGAAACCGGCCGCCCCGTGCGCCTCGAGCGTGTGGAGAACGACATCTCCCACCAACTCATCGAGGAACTCATGCTCCTCGCCAACGAACTCGTCGCCCGCGAGCTCAAGCACCGGAAGCAACCCGCCGTTTACCGCATCCATGAGAAACCAGACCCTGACAAACTCGCCGAGTTCCGCGAGTTTGCCGCCTCGCAGGGCATCCGCGCCGGCGACCTCACCCACCGTCCCGAGCTTCAAAAACTCCTCGCCTCCCTGCATGGCAAACCCTTCGCCTCGGCCGTAAAGATCGCCCTCCTCAAAAGCCTCAAGCGCGCCCGCTATTTTCCCGAGCCCCTCGGCCACTATGGCCTCTCGAAGCCGGACTACACCCATTTCACCAGTCCCATCCGGCGCTACAGCGATCTCATCGTCCACCGCGCCCTCGAGCGCCAACTCGGACTCACCAAAAGCGGCCCGGATTCCTCCGCCCTTGGTGCCATGGCCGAACACATCTCCACCACCGAACGCTCCGCCGCCGATGCCGAAAAGGAATCCGTCCGCCTCAAAAAACTCGAGTTCTTTCAACTCCAAACCACCGAAGGCAAACGCCAGAAATTCCGCGCCATGATCATGGATGTCCGCAATTTCGGCTTCTTCGTCGAGTTGCCCGAATTTCTCCTCACCGGCCTCGTCCATGTCTCCTCGCTCGAATGCGACTTCTATATCCACGAACCCTCTCGCGGACGCCTCTTCGGACGGAAAACCAAGAAAGTCTTTCAAGTCGGCGACTTCCTGGAGGTCGCCGTCGATCGCGTGGATATGTTCAAGCAGCAGGTCGATTTCAAGCCCGCCTGAGCCCCTCGCCGCGTGGAAAAAAGGTCTGACGAGATTTTAAAATTCCCTCTTGCCCCTGCCGTCCACGCCGACTACAAAGACCGCCTACACAATTCCTCCACTTCATGGGAAAAATTCTCATCATTGTCTCCATTGTTCTCGCTGCGGCATCCGCCGGCGTGGGCTTTGTCAATAGAAGCCATCTCCTCAAAACAAAGGATGACTTGGCCGCATCCCAACAAGAGACGGCGACGGTCAAAACCTCCTTGGAGGGAGAAATCAAAAAGTATGTCGAAGCGGACAAGACGATCACCGAACTCACCGCTCAAAAACAAGGCCTCGACTCCGACCTCGCCAAACAACGCAGCGAAGTCAGCACAAAGACAACCCAACTCACCGAGGCCCAGTCAAAACTCACCAAAGCCGAGGGCGATCTGGCCATAGCAAACACCGACATCCTCACCAAAGCCGAGAAAATCACCCAACTCGAATCCCAGCTCGCCGCAGCGGCCACCGCCGTGCAAACTCCGGTCTCTACCGAGGAAGACAAAGCCCGCATCACCGAACTCGAAACCCTGAATACCAAACTCGACGAGGACAACAAGAACCTCGAAGGCAAATTGGTCGCACTCCAGAAGGCAGCGCGCGAAAAAGAAACCAAACAGGGCCTCACACGCGTGACCGGCCGCGTCCTCGCCGTCAACGAAGCCTGGAATTTCGTCGTTCTCAGCCTCGGAAACAAAAGCGGCATCGAGAGCAACATGGAATTCCTCGTCAAACGCGGCTCCACCCTCATCGGCAAAGTCCGCACGACTACGGTGGAACCCGCCACCTCCATTGCAGACATCATCCCAGCGAGCCTCGCTCGCGGACTCAGCATCCAACCCGGCGATGACATCATTTACCAAACTGCTCAAAATTAGCCTCCTCATCCTCCTGGCGGCCGTCATCACCGGCTGCGCCACGGATGACTCCACCTCCTCCGCCCACAGCGAAGGCTCCCTGCCATGGAACCGCCCCGCATCCTGGGAAGGCGCCGGAGCCCTCGGCTCGGCCATGCAAGGCACTCGCTAAAAAAGGCATCGCCTGCCAAGAAGGAAGCTCCGAGCTTCATCTTCAATAGTTTAGCAAACGACGGAAATTGTCATACCAATGGCTGTAGGCTTTTTGATCTTTGGACATTGGCGCTGGCGCTTGGTCCCGGGGAGCGCGCCCGACATAGAGAACTTCGAGCGGACTCTGGCCGCATTTTCCCGATCGCCTTGCGAGGGCGCAAGGCGGTGCCCCTGAGCCGGGCGCGTCGTTTGATACCAAAATCCGAATGCTTTTGGACTTCTGGAATTTAGCGCGGGCGTCTCGCCTGCGGTCGTATGTCGTTCGAAGTCAGGCGAGACGCCTGACCTACATGAACGCCTGCGAAAATCCACAATCTTGGAGACTTTGGTATGAGACGGCTTTTGGCGGGTTAGGCGGGCAGAGACCAGACCGTTTCGCCGCTTACGATCGTTCGCACGGCGCGACCGCGCCAGGTGTGGCCGTGGAAGGGCGTGTTTTTCGAGAGGGAGGCGGATTGGTTTTTATCAAAAGTCCAGTCCATCGCGGGATCGATGAGAACGATGTCGGCGGCGGCTCCGGTGGAGAGCGTGCCGCGATCCAGCTTGAGAAGCGCGGCGGGCTCGGAAGTAAAGAGGGCGATGAGGCGGGGCAGGTCGATCGCCCGGCGTTTGTGGACGAGGATGTCGTGGAAAATGGCGAACTCGGTTTCGAGGCCGGTGATGCCAAAGGGGGCGTGGTCGATTTCCACTTCCTTTTCGTAGGCCGCGTGGGGCGCGTGGTCGCTGCAGAGGATGGTGAGCGTGCCGTCGGCGATGCCTTCGACGATGGCATCGATGTCCTCTTGCGTGCGCAGGGGCGGGTTCATTTTGAAATGGCTGTCGAAGGCCGCGAGGGTGGCATCCGTGAGCGCGATGTGGTGGGCGCAGACCTCGCCGGAGATTTTCACGCCGCGCGCGCGGGCTTCGCGGATGAGGCGCACGCTGCCGCCGGAGCTGATGTGTTGGCAGTGGATCGGTGAGTCACAGAGTTCGGCCAGCATGATGTTGCGGGCGACGATCATTTCCTCGCCGGCGCGCGGCCAGCCGGGCAGGCCGAGGCGGAGGCTCCACTCGCCCTCGTGCATGATGCCGTCGCCGACGATCGAGTAGTCCTGGCAGTGGTCCATCACGACGAGGCCAAACATGCGGGCATATTCCACCGCGCGCCGCATGATTTCGTTGTTCTGGATGCAATGGCCGTCATCGGTGAGTGCGACGACTCCGGCATTGAAAAGCGATCCGGCGGGAGCGAGTTCCTCGCCTTTGAGTCCCTTGGTGATCGCTCCGGTGCAGAGAACATTCACGCAGGCTTCGCGCGCGGCTTTTTCCTTGATCCAGGTGATCGTCGCGGCGCTGTCGGCCGCAGGATTCGTGTTCGGCATGGCGACCACGGTGGTGAATCCACCGGCCGCTGCGGCGCGTGTGCCGCTGGCCATCGTCTCTTTATGCGATTGACCCGGCTCGCGGAGGTGGACATGGATGTCGATGAGGCCCGGGGCAACGACAAGGCCTGTCGCGTCGATGGTCTCGGTCTCCTTGCCCGGCGCGGGGTCGATGATTTTGCCGTCGGCGATCCAGAGGTCGGCGGTTTCGTCGCGGTGGTTGGCAGGGTCGATGACGCGGCCGTTGGCGATGCGGGTGATTTTTTTCATGCTGGGACGCCGGCTCCTCCTGCGCAGGAGTAGAGGACCGCCATGCGGACGGCGATGCCGTTTGTGACTTGCTCGAGGATCACGCTTTGGTCGCCATCGGCGATGTCGCTGTCGATTTCGACGCCCCGGTTGATGGGGCCGGGGTGCATGATGAGGCAGGATGGCTTGAGTTTTGCGGCGCGGGCCTTGGTGAGGCCGAAGAGGGAGACATACTCGCCGAGGCCGGGGAAGTATTCCTTGCGCTGGCGCTCGTGTTGGATGCGCAGGAGGTTCACGACATCGACATCGCCCAGGATGTCATCGATGCGGTGGGTCACGCGGACGCCGAGTTTTTCAAAGCTTTTCGGGACGAGTGTGGAGGGGCCGACGAGTGTCACTTTGGCGCCGAGTTTGAGGAGGCCGAAGATGTTCGAGCGCGCGACGCGGCTGAAGAGGATGTCGCCGACGATGGCGATGTGGAGGCCTTCGATGCGGCCGAACTTTTCGCGGATGGTGAAGATGTCGAGGAGTCCCTGTGTGGGATGCTCATGGGCTCCGTCGCCGGCGTTGATGATGCTCGAGTCGAGGCGCCCGGCAAGGAATTGGGATGAGCCGGGCGAGCTGTGGCGCAGGACGATGATGTCCGCCTGCAGGGCCTGGAGATTAAGGGCGGTGTCCTTGAGTGTTTCGCCTTTTTGCAGGCTGGAGGCGGTGGCGGAGATGTTCACGACATCCGCGCTCAGGCGCATGGCGGCAACCTCGAACGAGGTGCGTGTGCGGGTGCTTGGCTCGACAAAGAAATTCACGAGCGTCTTGCCGCGCAGGGCGGGAACTTTTTTCAGGTTGCGGTTGCCGACGCCCTTGAAGGCGCGGGCGGTGTCGAGAAGGAAGGTGATCTCGGCGGCGCTGAGGTCGTCGAGTCCGGTCAGGTCTTTGCGGGTCCAGGTGCTCATGGCTTGATGACAACGACAGAGTCGGGCACGCCGTCGAGATTTTCGAAGCGGACGCGGATTTTTTCCTCGCGCGCGGTGGGCAGGTTTTTGCCGACATAATCGGCCCGGATGGGAAGCTCGCGGTGTCCGCGATCGACGAGCACAGCCAGCTGGATGGTCGAGGGGCGGCCGAAGGAGGCGAGGGCATCAAGCGCCGCCCGCGTGGTGCGGCCGGTGAAGAAAACATCGTCCACAAGAACGAGCGGGCGGTTGTCGAGGTCCACCGGCAGGTCGGTGACCTCGAGAGCCGTCACCTTGCCACGCGTCGAGAGGTCGTCGCGGTGCATGGAAATGTCGAGCGTGCCGAGGTAGGGGCGGACGCCTTCGATCTTCTCGATGTGGTCGGCCAGGCGGCGGGCGACTTCCACGCCGCGCGTGGGTATGCCTGCAAGAACGATCCGGGAGGGGGACTCGTGGCGCTCGACGATCTCGTGGGCCATGCGGCGAAGGGCCTTTTCGATGGCCTCGCTGTCCATGGCTGTCTGGGGTGTTTTATCCGATGGGTTTTGTTGTGCTGTCATGTATCCTTCGCGGCCTCGCGGGACCGCCTTAAAGGGCAGCTTGTGTGGGCGCTAAGCTGGAGCGTTGTTTTGATCCCTGAGGACTTTTGCACGGTTGCTGCGCCAACCGGAGCGGTATTTTAAAATCCAGTCGAGCAGGGCTTTTTCAAAACCAATATCGCGACCGATCTTTTCGCTCTCGATCCACTTGTGGCGCAGGATTTCGTCTCGTTCAGCGAGGAATTCCTTGTAGAGAACGGAGTTCGTTACCAGGTCCGACGCTTCTGTTGGAGGAGGATTCATTGAGTTATGCTCTGTCATAGGGAGGTAAAAACCGGGGATTGTCAAATCATATTCCGGGAGTGTGTCGGACAGAGCGCCTGCGCGGGGTGTTCAATGTTTTTTCAAAAGACGGGGATTTTTCATTGGAGGGGCGGGATGAATGCGGAAATGTAGGCAGCGAAGTGGACGATTTTTTTTCCAAGGAATGCGACGGGAATCCCTCCGACGCGCCGCTCTCGACCCGCATGCGGCCGCGCACGCTCGACGAGTATTGCGGGCAGCAACATCTTCTCGCGCCGGGCAAACTTTTGCGGCGGGCGATCGAGGCCGATCGCATTTCCTCGCTCATCCTGTTCGGTCCGCCGGGCACCGGAAAAACCACGCTGGCGCAGGTCATCGCGGGGGCGACGGCCTCGCATTTCGAGCGTCTCAGCGGGGTGGAGAGCAATGTGGGGGACATCCGCCGCGTGGGGGCTGCCGCGGCGGCGCGCCGGAGCCGGGGCGGGCGGACGATTTTGTTCATCGATGAAATCCACCGTTTCAACAAGGCACAGCAGGATGTGTTGCTCCCCGAGGTCGAGAACGGCGTGGTGCGCTTGATCGGCGCGACGACGCAGAATCCGTTTTTCAGCATCAACAGCGCGTTGATTTCCCGCTCGCAGGTTTTCGAGCTTCGTCCGCTGGCGGAGAGCGATCTTTTGGTTTTGATCGAGCGGGCGCTTGGCGATGTGGAGCGAGGGTTGGGGCGGACGGGTGCTCAAATCGACGCGGATGCCGCCGCCTTTCTGGCAAGGTTGAGCGACGGGGATGCGCGGAAATGTTTGAACGCCCTCGAAATTGCGGCGCTCACGACGGCACCGGCAGCGGATGGTTCGGTGCGGATCAATCTGCTCGCGGCCCAGGAGAGCATTCAGAAAAAAGCGGTCGTCTATGATGGGACGGGGGATGACCACTACGACACGATCAGCGCGTTTATCAAAAGCATCCGGGGCAGCGATCCGGATGCCGCCATTTACTGGTTGGCCAAAATGCTTCACGCCGGCGAGGAGGTGAGGTTCATCACGCGCCGGTTGGTCATTTGCGCCAGCGAGGACATCGGGTTGGCGGATTCCAACGCTCTTCTCGTGGCGCAGGCTGCCGCGCAGGCGGTGGAATTCATCGGCCTGCCGGAGGCAAATTTGCTGCTCGCCCATGCGACCCTTTATCTAGCCACCGCGCCCAAGAGCAACAGCGCGACCGTGGCGATCGGCAAGGCTTCCGCCGAAGTGCGCGAGGGCAGGACGCTGGCCGTGCCGGAGCATTTGCGCGATGGACACTACAAAGGCTCGGAGCGTCTCGGACACGGCAAGGGCTACCTTTACAGCCACGATTTCGAGGGTTCCTTCGTGCCCCAAGCCTATCTGCCCGAGGGGCGGAGATTCTACACTCCCACGGAAAATGGCCTCGAAAAACGCATCAAGGAGCGCCTTGACCACTGGCGTGCCCTTTTCGAGGCACAAGAAAACAGGGCGCCCGATAGCGATCGAGCGCCCTGAAAACCAAAACAGAACTGTCGTATCAGAGTGTCTTGCAGAACTCCTCGATACGATCGAGGCCGGATTTGATGACATCCAGGCTCGTGGCATAGCTGAGGCGCACGGTGCGGTCGTCGCCGAATGCGATGCCCGGAACGATCGCCACATTGGCTTTCGTGAGGAGCCGGTCGGCGAAGTTTTGGGATTTCAGGCCCAGGGCGCTGATGTTCGCCAAAACATAGAACGCGCCTTGCGGGCGGACGGCCGAGACGCCTGAAATCTGGGTGAGACGCTCAAACATGTATTGGCGGCGGATATCAAACTCGTCGCGCATGTCGCTCACGCACTGCTGGTCGCCGGTGAGGGCTGCCAGGGCGCCGTATTGGGCGAACGAACAAGGATTCGAGGTCATGTGGCTCTGCATGGAATCGATCGCGCGGGCGATCGGCTCCGGGGCTGCCAAGTAGCCGAGGCGCCATCCGGTCATCGAGTAGGCTTTGCTGAATCCGTTGACAGTGATCGTGAGGTCGTAGGCTTCGGGCGAGATCGAGGCGACGCTGATGTGTTCGGCACCATCATAGGTGAGCTTTTCGTAGATTTCGTCGGAGAGGATGAAGATATCCTCCTCGGCGGCGACTTCGGCGAGGGCCTTGAGTTCCTCACGGGTGTAGATCGAGCCGGTCGGGTTGCCGGGCGAGTTGATGATGATCATCTTCGTCCGGGGTGACATGGCGTTTTCGAAATCCTCGGGCGTGATCTTCCAATTGTTCTCCTGCTTGGTCTCAACAATCACCGGCTCGCCGCCCACGATGCGGACCATTTCCGGATAGCTGAGCCAATAGGGGGCTGGAATGATCACCTCGTCGCCTTCATTCACGACGGAGGCAATGGCGTTGAAGCAGGAGTGCTTTGCCCCGCTGCTCAAAATCACTTGGCTGGGCTTGTAATCGAGGCCGTTGTCTTTGAGAAATTTTTGGGAAATGGCCTGGCGGAGTTCGGGAATGCCAGAGCTGGGGGTGTATTTCGTGCGGCCATCCTGAAGGGCCTTGATCGCGGCCGCTTTGATGTGTTCCGGCGTGTCCATGTCCGGCTCGCCGGCACCGAAACCGTAAACTTCGATGCCTTCGGCTTTCATGGCCTTGGCCTTGCTGTCAACGGCAAGAGTGAGGGATGGTGTGAGTTGTTGAAGTCGGGTTGCTGTTTCCATGAAAGAAGGTTGTTTTTGTATTTCCAATACCGCGCTGTCGCGCGAGCGGGGCAAACTATCGGTTCAGCGAGCCGTGCGTCAACAAACAACTTCGCCTCCGCCGGGCAAAAACAACCGCGTTTTTCCATCGCCCGTGACATTGACCGCCTCGCGGAAAAGTGTGTAGCCTGCCCGCAACATGAACCTCAACAATATCACCTCTCTCGTCTCCGAACCCTCCACATCCAAAAACATCCTCACCAGCGATGTCGAACTCACCGGCACCCTGAAATTCGACAGCGAAATGATTTTCGACGGCAAGCTCGATGGCGAAATCATCTCGGAAGGCGTTCTCACCCTCGGCAAAAATGCCGTTATCAAAGGCGATGTCCGCACCAAGACCGTCATCATCCACGGCACGGTTAACGGCAATGTGACTGTCCAAGAGCGTTGCGAACTCAAGTCCAACGCCGAACTCCTCGGCGACCTCAAGGCGATGCGCATCATCATCGAGGAAGGCGCGACCTTTATCGGCCACTCGGAGGTCACCCCCTCGAAGAACTCGTCCCGCGGCCTTTCTCCTAAACCCTCGCTCGCAGAGGACGCGGCCTAAGGCCAAATGCCAACCTCACCGCCGAAGTCACCATTCCGGTGTCCGGTCTGCGGTTTCGTGCAGCTTGAGCCTCCCCACCTCATATCCACAAACTGCCGCTCCTGCGGGGCCCACTACCTGGCAACCGCCGAGGGCGTGCGCTCGGCCGGCATCACGGAGCTGCCCACTTTCACCGGAAAAAAACCGGAAGCCGGCAAGCCCGTTCATTGCCTGAAATGCGGGCGCACCCACCAGGTGTCGCAAAAAGCGCAGAGCACGATCTGCCCCGGTTGCTACGCGCCCATCGAGTTGATCGAGGTGAATATCACCGCCCACTCGTCGCGGGCGGTTGACACCCGGGGACTGCTGAAAATCGGAGCCAAGGGCTCGCTATCGAATCCTTGGATCGTCTGCGGATCGGCGCGCATCGAAGGCGCGTTCAACGGCCACCTGCGCTGCGAAGGCGAAGTTCGCCTGAACATGCAAAAACCCTGCACCGGCCGCATCACGGCGGATTCCATTCTCATCGAAAAAAGGGCCTCCATCGAGTGCGCCCAGCCGCTGGAGGCCGACCGCATCACAGTCCAAGGCACCCTGCGCGCACCGATCAAATGCAACGGCATCCTCCAAATCCTGAGCGGAGGCGTTCTCGAGGGGCCCGTGACCTCCCGTGCGATGGTCGTCGAAAAAGGCGGCATCCATGTCGGCGAGTGCCGCATCCAACCTCCGCCCGCTGTTGAAACCGCTCCCGGCGAGGAGACACAGCCGCCAGCAGAGTCGCAGCAAAATGCCGCGGGGATCGCGCCCGACATCTCGTGATCCCACCGGCCAGCGGCGGCGTTTTTAGCCTTCGCGTTTCACTCGCTCTCCCGTGAGTTCAGGATTTCCCTAACGAAAACCAGGCAGAAAACCCGCGAGCCAACCGGCCAAACCGCACAGGGCAATCACCGGCAGGAGGCTGGAGGGATATTTTCTTAAAGCAAAAAACGCCGCCAACGCCACCGCGCCCGTGAACCAGTCCATCGCCCAGCCGGGCCAGAGGGCGTGGCGTGTGAAATCCACCGCGAGGCTCAAAACGACTCCGACAACGGCGGCTGTAATGCCGGACAAAGCACCGGCCAAGGACGGCTGGGCGGAAAATTTTTCGGCATAGGGTCCGCCAGTGAGAATGAAAAGAAACGAGGGCAGGAAAGTCACCCAGGTCGTCAGCCCCGCACAAATCAGCGCAGCGGCGGCGGGCGGCAGGGTTCCCGGATTTTGCCAGCCGCCAACGAAACCCACAAATTGCAAGACCATGATCAACGGCCCCGGCGTCGTCTCCGCGAGCGCGAGGCCGGAGATCATTTGCGGGGCGCTCAGCCAGCCGTGCGTCTCCACCGCCTCGCGGGCCACATACGGCAGCACGGCATAGGCCCCGCCGAAAGTCACCAGCGCCGCCTGGCTGAAAAACAAGCCCATCCGCGCAGGCACGCTCTCCCACCCGAGCCACGCCGCCACGCCAAAAACCGGAGTCCACCAAAGAGCGAGACAGATTCCCGCCGTCGCAAGGGTTTCTCTCCAAGGGGGAGTCGAACAGCTTGGCAGGGAAACCCCGCCTGGCGCGCGCTTCGACATCCATCCCGCAAGAGCCGCGACAGCGAGGATTCCAACGAAGGGAGCCTGGAAAAATTGCAGCGCCACAAAAGTCACCGCCGCCAGAATCCAATGCACGGAGGTTTTCAAAGCCCGCCGCCCGAGTCGCGGCACCGCGTCGAAAACCAGTGCGACCACGGCCGCCGCAAGACCACGGAAAACATCCGCGACCCAAGGCAGATGCCCACTAGCCATGTAGAGCCAACTCAGCGCGAGAAGAAGAAATGCGGCTGGCAAGACAAACGACGCTCCCGCTGCGATGCCGCCCCGCTTGCCGTGCAGACGCCAGCCCAGCCAGGTCGCGAGTTGTTGCGCCTCGGGCCCCGGCAGGAGCATGCAAAAATCCAACGCCCTCGAAAAATCCGCCTCCGAAATCCATCGCCGCCGCTCGACGACCTCGCGGTGCATAAGGGCAATCTGGGCCGCCGGACCCCCGAATCCGATGCAACCAAGCTGGAGCCAAAAAACCAGCACTTCGCGGAAGGCGGGTTTTTTTTCGGCCTTCATGGCAGGACCGCGCCGCCGCTCAATACGACTTCGCCCAGACCACGCGCTGGCGGCTGGGTTCGCCGCTGAACGGGCAGGTGCCCGCCTCCGGTGATTCGTCGAACGGGATGCAGCGGATGGTTACTTTGAGGTCGGCTTTGATTTGTTCCTCGACCTTGGTGCTGCCATTCCAGTGGGTGAGTGCGAAGCCGCCGTGGATTTCGGGCTTCGCGGCATTTTGCGGTGTGAAGAATTTGTAGAAGTCGTCCTTCGTATCGATCCGGACCATGTTGGCGTCGCGGAATTCGGTGGCGCGGCGCAGGAGCGTGGCTTGGATTTCCTCGAGCATGGCCGTGGCGCGCTGTGGGATTTCCGCGAGCGGGAGGAATTCTTTTTCCTTCGGCCCCTTGTCGCGGCGGGCGACGGCGGCAGTGCCCTGCGCCAGGTCGCGCGGGCCGATCTCGATGCGGATCGGCACGCCTTTTTTGATCCATTCCCAATTTTTGACGCCACCGCCGAGATCGCGGGAATCGACTTCCACGCCGAGCGGAGCACCGTGGAAAGACACCGCGCGCAGGCTGGAGGCAAGGTTTTCAGCGGCTTCGAGGATCGCGGCTTTGCTGTCTTCCTTGGGAGTGATTGGCACAATCACGACATGCGTGGCGGCAATGCGTGGCGGGACGACAAGTCCATCGTCGTCCGAGTGCATCATGATGAGCGTGCCGATGAGGCGCGTGCTCACGCCCCAGCTGGTCGTCCAGGCGTGTTCCAGCTGGCCTTCGCGCGATTGGAACTGGATGCCGGAGGCCTTGGAGAAATTTTGTCCGAGGAAGTGCGAGGTTCCGGCCTGGATGGCCTTGCGGTCTTGCACCATCGCCTCGATGCAGTAGGTGCGCTCAGCACCGGGAAAGCGCTCGCCCTCGCTCTTTTCGCCGCAGAGAACCGGCACGGCGAGGAAGTCGCGCGCGAAGGTCTCATAGACGCGCAGCATTTTCATCGTTTCCTCTTCCGCCTCGGCACGCGTTTCGTGGGCCGTGTGACCCTCCTGCCAGAGGAACTCGGCGGTGCGGAGGAAAAGACGCGGACGCATTTCCCAGCGGACGACATTGGCCCACTGGTTGAGCAGGATTGGCAAGTCGCGCCAGGATTTCACCCACCGGGCGTAGGCCGCTCCGATGATGGTTTCCGAGGTCGGCCTCACGACAAGCGGTTCGGTGAGTTCGCCAGCGGGCACGAGTTTTCCATCCCGCGCTTCCAGACGGTGGTGCGTCACGACCGCGCACTCCTTGGCGAAGCCCTCCACATGCGCTGCCTCCTTCTCAAGGTAGCTGAGCGGAATGAAGAGCGGGAAATACGCGTTCTTGTGGCCGGTTGCCTTGAACATCCCGTCCAGCACAGCCTGCATGCGCTCCCAGAGCGCGTAGCCCCAAGGCTTGATGACCATGCAGCCTCGCACCTCCGAGTTCTCGGCCAAATCCGCCGCGCGGATGACCTGCTGATACCATTCCGGAAAATCCTCCTCCCGCCTCGGAGAGACGGCTGTCTGTTGTTTCTCGCTCATGAGCGCGAAATCATTGCGGGAGCGCGAGGCGGGTAAAGTTCTTTCTTTCGTTGTCGCCCTCCGCGGCATCGTTAAGATCGCGGGCCTTCCGATGAACGCCACAGCCGAAACCGCTTTGAAGCCGATCTCCGCGCCCGGCTCGTTTTGGAGGTGGTTGGTGGCGCTCCCGCGCGACGGCTCGTTCCGTTTCAGCGTGAAGTTTGGAATGGCCGGAATCCTCGCGCTTTTTGTGGCGCTCCTGAATAAAACGCACGAACCTACCTGGGCGCTCTTCACCGTTTTTGTGCTCATGGTTGCGCAATACATCGGAGCGGTTGAGGAAAAATCCATCCTCCGCATCATCGGCACAGTGGTCGGCGGATTCGCTGGCTACCTGATCACAGCCGCCTTCCAGCAAGACCCGCTCATTTATTTCAGCCTGCTCGGACTTCTTGTCGCCTTTGCCACCGCGATGTTCGGTCAATCGCGCTACCCCTACGCCTTTCTCCTCTGCGCAATGACGGCGGTCGTCGTGTGCAGCAACGGACTTTCCGATCCCGAAAATTCCTGGATTTATATGATCTGGAGAATCCAGGAGGTCGTCATCGGCATCCTCTCGGTGCTCCTCGTGCAGAGCCTGCTCTGGCCGCGCTACGCAGCCGATGAATTCCTCACAGGCCTGCGGGGACTCTTTCGCGATTTGCGCGGCTATTTATCATCCATCCACTCGGATACTCCCGGCGCTGGACTCGCCTGCGAGGAGCGATTGAACCAGCTCCGCCAACTTCTGCGGTTCGGTGCGCGAGAGAGCCGCTACTTCCGGGCGAAAATGGAGACCTACATCGAGCTTCTCGCCTCCGTCCGCCGCATTCACAACTCCATTCGGCCAATCGCTGGCCTTCGTTGGAAAAATCCCCTCTTCCTCGAATATGCAGGCCGCGGAATTTCCGAGCTCCACCAGGCCCTCGATGCCCAGCTCGCCTTGCTCGCAAGTCCCACTGCCGCTGCCGGGGCGCAACAGAAGGGCCTGGATGAAATCAACCGCGCCGTCCAAGCCTTGAAGCAGTCGATTCTCGACATGCGCCGTGATCCGCGCTCCAAGGATGCCGCGCTCGAGGACATCCTCGCATTGAGCCTGGAGAGTCTTTCCCTCGAAGAAATCCACCAGGAGCTTGTCCGTTGCCGGGATTTGCTGGAGGGACTCCCACTCAAAAAGACAAAGAGCAGCGCACCGAAGTTGCGCTTGGTCATGCCGGGTGTGCCGCCCTCGTTTTGGATCAAGAATGGCATCCGCTCCGCCATTTCGATGATTGCCGCATTGATTCTCATGAACTGGGTGCATCCTCCCGGGGGCGTCACGATGGTTCTTTGCGCCTGGCTTTTTTGCTGTCTCCTGCCGAACAGCCCCGAGGGTCGCGGCGACCTGCGCGCGTGGCATGTCGTGGTGGTGGCTATCCCTTGCCTGTTTTTGCTTTGCATCGGGCTCGTCTTCGCCACGCCGCTGCTTTCGAGCTACGCCGTGATGAATATCCTGATTTTCACCTGGCTCTTCGTTTACGGCCAAGTCGCCTACAAAACGCCCGGCGTGACCACGCTCATGAATGTTTCCATGATGGGTCTCGTGGGCATTCTTGGGCTCAATGCCCAAGAGCCCGTTCCCTTCCAATCCATCGCGGATGTTTTCTTCGGCGTTTCAACCGGCACGCTCATGGCCGCCCTTTTCCAGCGCACGCTCTGGCCGCTTCTGCCCCAACGCGAAATGCGCGAGCGCTTCCTCGAGTTGCTGCGCATCCAGCGCACCGCCCTCGCGTCGGGCAGTCCCACGCAGGACGCCGAGTTGCGCCTTCGTCTCCTGCCCGGCGAAATCCACCTGCGCCTCGCGAATATGGTCCGCGCGGTTTACCCGGATGCCGAGATTCCGAACCTCCGCGCGCTTCTGGATCATCTCGACCGCTTCACCGCAAACCGCATCTGGGAATCCGATCCCTGCGAAGCGGGAAACTCCAGCGCCCTCACCCAAAAAATCCGAGAGGGCCTCTCCGGCATCCTGGAAAAAATCGAAACCTCGTTTTCAACCGGCGGCCCGTGTTCCATCGATGTCGCCCCGCTGCGTGCGACGATCGCGGAGTTCGACGACTGGATTCTCGCGGTGCGTTTGGAAAAAATGTCCCACAACGCCGATCCCTTCACGACCGCCGCCCTCCTCGGCCGCGCCGCCCGCTACCAGAATGCAGCCACCCACCTCATCGCCGCCGCAGAAATCGCCGCCAAGCTAAACCCCTCGCTCTACTCCAAAGACAACGCGATCTGATCCCAAAAAATCCGATAGCCTTTCCAACACGAGCAGCAACGCACGGCATCGTGATCCGGGATGGCCATCGTCCCGCATGGCCCAAAATTCAGCCACAACGCGGCGTTTTCAGCGGGTGAAGCGATGTGGGCGTCGTCACGGGAACACGGTGCCGCGATGGCGAAGGCTGTCCAGTCTTGGGTCAAGCCGGAGGTCGACCCTCCCACAAACAACGCGCTGCCGCGCGGCATCGTGATCCGGGAGGGTCATCGTCCCGCATGGCCCAAACCTCAGCCGCAACGCGGCGTTTTTGTTCGCACGGCATAATGGGAACCCAGCGCTGCAATGGCGAAGGCTGTCCAATCTTGGGTCAAGCCGGAGGTCGACCCTCCCACAAACAACGCGCTTCCGCGCGGCATCGTGATCCGGGAGGGCCATCGTCCTCGCATGGCCCAAAATTCAGCCGCAACGCGGCGTTTTCAGCGGGTGGATGCGAGGGGGCATCGTAACGGGAACACGGCGCCGCGATGGCGAAGGCTGTCCAATCTTGGGTCAAGCCAGAGGTCGACCCTCCCACCAACGACGCGCTGCCGCGCGGAGTGTGACTCGGGAGGGGCATCGTCCTCGCATGCCCCATTTTTCAAGCCGCGAAGCGGCGGTTTTGCGGGGATTGAAAAGGCGCGCGCAGTGATGGGGAGAGGGCGTTGTGTTGGCGAGGCGGTTCGGATTTGGGTCAAGCCGGAGGTCGACCCTCCAAGGGGTTGCGCGCTGCCGCGCGGAGTGTGATTCCGGGCAGAATGGGGATAAGGCGTGGCTTGGGTGTCTAAATGCTGGCGGCTTCGAGGACTGAGGGGATTTTGGCCGTGCTCATGACCTGTAAATTTTTTGGGCGAAGGTGCGGATTGTCCAGTCGCGCGAGGCGGATGGCGCCTTCACGGGTTGACTTTGTTTTTGATCACGGGCAGGAGGCCGGTGCCGTCGGTGAGGTCGCCGGAGAGTTCCCAGAACATGGCGCCACGGAATTTCTGGGAATTGATGTAATCGCATTTGAGGCCGATGGATTCGCGGTCGTCGTAGGTGATGAAGAGCCCGCCTTGGAGCGTGGAGGCGTAGACCCAGGGGGCGTTGGCGGTGGAGTCGCGGTATTTGCGATAGGCGGCGGGCTGTGCGGCGAGGCGTTGCTCGATATCCCAGTAATCGAACATGCCGGTGGTGTCCCAAGTGCCGGTGGCGGCTCCGGTGGCGGATTGGGCGAGGCCGTTATTGATGTTTGGCACGCCTTTCCAGCTCAGGCCGTAAAAGGGGAGGCCGACGACGAGTTTGTCCCGGGGCACGCCGGCGGCGAGGTAGGCATCCATCGCGGCGCGGACGGTGAGCGGGTCGCCGGGCGCGCCATGGAGGGCGGCGTGGTGGTTGGTGCGGTTCTCCCATGCGCCGTGGAGGTCGTAGGTCATGACATTGATCCAATCGAGAACGCCGGCGATGGCGGCGGGCTGGATGTTTGCGATTTTGTCGGGGCCGGCTGGCGCGGCGATGGTGAGGTAGTAGCGGCGGGCATCGGCTTTCCCGGCGAGGTCGAGCTGACGGCGCAACTCGGTGAGCAGGCTGGTGAAGTTTTGTTTGTCCTCGGGACGGGAGACATTCGATGGCAGGCCGCCGCCGCCGGGATACTCCCAATCGATGTCCACGCCGTCGAAGCCGTATTTGCGAATGAAGGCGACGGCGGAGGCTGCGAACTTCTCCCTCGAGGCGGGCGTGAGCGCGATGTCGGAAAAGCGGCCGGAAAGGGTCCATCCACCGACGGAGATGAGCGTGACGAGATGGGGATTCTGGGCTTTGAGTTTCTTCAGCTGGTTGAAATTCCCGCGCAACGGCTGATCCCATGTGTCGCCGGGGTAGGATTTTTCCACAGCGGCGTAGGAATCATACAAAACAACTTCCCCGGCCGCGGAGATGTCGGCGAAGGCGTAGTTGATGACATTAAGATTCTTCGTGGGGATTTCGTAAACATGGTAGTCCCGCCCGTAGATGCCCCACTCGGCGAAATAGCCTACGATGACTTTGCTCAAGTCCGGCTGGCCTGCGATGGGTGTTGGAGACGGGGCTGGTGATGGTGTGGGAGTCGCGATGGGCGTCGGCGAGGGAACCGGCGTCGGCGAGGGCTTGGGGGTCGGGCTTGGAACCGGCGTTGGCGTTGGCACAATGACAGGCACGCCTGCGGAAGCGGGGGAGACCACGAGATTTTGCAAGACGGCCGCCGCATTGGCCGGGCTTGCGACGAAGCCGATGGCCACGGATTGGCCCGGAGCGAGGGATGCGTTCCAGGTCTTGGGCGTGACCTTGTAGCGGGGCGATGAGGATTGCGTCGCGAGATTTCCTTCCCAGAGGGATGTGATGGTCGCGGGATAGTCAAAGGCCAGCGACCAGTTCGAAATGGTGGTGCTGCCTTTGTTTTGGAGGACGACCTTCACCTCCATGCCGCCGGTCCATTGGTTGACGATGGAATGCGTGACACTCAGCACGCCGCCCGTTGGCGTTGGCGTTGGCGTTGGCGTTGGCGTTGGCGTTGGCGTTGGCGTTGGCGTTGGCGTCGGAGTCGGAGTCGGAGTCGGAGTCGGAGTCGGAGTCGGCGCGCCGAGGCTTGAGGGTTGTGTTGAGAGATTTTGAACGAGAGCTGAGGCCGCGCCTGGCTCGATGATGTAGCCGATTTCTACTGATCCGCCGGCCGGTATGGTGGCGTTCCAAGATTCAGGAGTGAGAGTGTATTTCGGGGCAGAGGAGCTGCTGGCGAGTTTCGCGTTCCAGATGTTCGAGATTTTGCCGGGCGAGTCAAATTGCACTTTCCAAGCGCTGACGGGACTGGCGGATGTGTTTTTGAGAAGAATACTCATCTGCGCTCCGGATCCCCAATCACTGACGAGTTGTTGGGTGACGGAGAGCACGCCGCCGGTGGGCGCGGGTGTGGGGCCGGGGGTGGAGGAAGGAGTGGGTGAAGGGGATGCAACAGGGTTTGGGCAGGCGCAGCCGGTGCCGCAACCGCCGGGACTGCTGGCTTTTTTCGGTGGAGGCGGGACGTTGGGGTGCAAGGCGGGATCGACGTTGTAGCCGC